>CAZLBS010000596.1:0-378 GCA_964557505.1 uncultured Nitrospiraceae bacterium
CGGTTGCGCTGTGGAAAATGGCCCTTCGCGGGATCCGTGCCCATGGGATACTGCGACAGCACGCAACCGTGCTGGATGACGCCGCCCATCAGCGATTCATTTTGGCGCGGATAGCAGATGTCGACGCCGCAGCCGAGCACGGCGATCGTTCGTCCGCCGGCTTCCATGGCCCCCCGGTGCGCGGCGGCGTCGATGCCATTGGCCAGGCCGCTGACGACGGTGATGCCCTTGGCGGCGAGATCGCGCGCGAAGCGCTCGGCCATGCGAATGCCATACGGACTGGCGCGGCGCGTGCCGACGATCGCCACGCAAAAGTTGTCTTGCTCGGTGAGCGTCCCCCGCATGAAGAGACACAGTGGCGGGTCGTAAATCTCCGCC
>CAZLBS010000596.1:388-2562 GCA_964557505.1 uncultured Nitrospiraceae bacterium
AGATCGGCATGAAATCACGGAAGGGGGCAGTTCATCCAGGGTGATGAGCGAGGCGGACATCTTTTCCGCCGCACGCTCTTGCCCCGCAATGTCGGCTTGTTCCCCATATTCGCGAATGCGGCGCGCGAGATTCTTGTCGACGACTTCCTCGAGCTGGGCGGGGTGCGCCCGCAACACGGCCCTCGGCGTCTTGAAGCGCGCCAAGAGCCGCACAAACTTCGCCGTCCCCACGCCCGGCACCATCGAAAGCGCCAGCCACTCGCGCTGTTCCCGTGTGAAACCCATGGCAAGGATGATAGCAGAAAAAAAAGCAAAACCGCAGACGATGCTGATGAACACAGATGGGAATAGGAGACCCTAAAACGAAAGCGTCATGGACGAGAAGGTGCGTTATGGAAGAAGCGCTGTTCACCCGGTAACAGCGCTACATACTATGTAGTCCATATTTTGTATACATGTGTATCTTTTGTTTCCGCCTTGGATGCTGTCTAGCCGCTTTGGCCAGGTCTCGTGTGTCTTTGTTCACTATCTCATGTGTGGTCAAATCCACTCTTTCTTCTTCTTCCATCTGCGGTGGGGATTCATCAGGTGTTCCATGCGCTGGTCTTCGTGTTTCATGCGCCATTGGAGGAGGCGCTGGGCGTAGTCGAGGCAAGTCTTGGCGTAGGCCGGATCGCTGGCGAGGTCGTGTTGCTCGCCGGGGTCCTCAACGAGGTCATACAGCAGCGCGGGCATGGTGGATTCGGCGAACTGGACGTACTTGTAGCGCGCATCGCGGATGACCCATAGGAGCGCCGCGTCGCGATCGGGGATGTGTTCCGGCGGCAGGTGATTGCGGTAGTCGCGCTCGAAGTGCACCTCGGTGCGGTGCGGCCCGCCGCCGATGCCGCGCATGCGGCCCAATACACTGCGGCCCTGCCAGCACGCGGGCGGCGTCTCCCCCAGCCATTCGAACACTGTCGGCATAAGGTCGATGAGTTCGACGAAATCGGCGAGGACCTTTCCGCGTGCCGGGCCGGCGGCTTCGGATGGATCGCGAATGATGAGCGGCACGTGCAGCGCCTCGTCCCAAAAATGCGGCTTTTCGATAGACCAGTGATCGCCCATGTATTCGCCGTGGTCCGACGTGAAAATGATGAGGGTATTGTCCCACTGCCCGGTGTCGCGCAGGTGGCCGAATAGCCGGCCGAGGCTAGCGTCGAGTTCGGTGATCATGCCGAGGTAGCAGGCCCACAACTCCCGCCGCGCCTGGTCGTCGGCAAGCTTCGGTTCGGCAAGCGCCGCACGGATGTAGGGATGCATGCTGTTGAGTTCGATCTGCGTGCGGTTCGCGAGCGGCATCTTGGCCGGGTCGTACATCTCGTGATAGGGCTCGGGACAGACCCACGGCGGGTGCGGCTTGATGAAGTCGAGGTTCAGCACCCACGGGCGGGCGCCGCTGCCCATGTGCTCGATGGCCTTGGCGGCCTCGAATTGCGTGTCGCTATCCTCCGCCCGGTAATGCGCCGGGTAGCGCTGCTTGATGTGTCCGCCAAGATCCTCGGGCGCATTGGGCATGAAGACCTCGGGAAAGGAGAGCAGCGGTTCCGGCACGCCCTTCGCACGCAGGTGCTCGAACCAGGCTGCGCTGATGTACTCCTGATCCAGCAGGACATCCCAGCCCGGCAGGAAATGGCGCATGTGCGGCTTGGCCTTGCGGGGGTCGCCTTCCGGCAAGGTGGACGGGTCGGGCGTGTAGTCGTGATAACCGATGACCGCCGGAGCATAGCCGCGTTCCCGCAAGACTTGTCCCGCATTCTCGTGCGCATCGCGCAGCGGCGTGTTGTTGTCTACCGAGCGCGTGCCGCACAGATACCGGCTCATGAAAAGGCTCGCCCGGCTCGGCCCGCAGGGCGCCGTCTGGCAGAAGCAGTTGTCGAAACGTACGCCTTCCCGCGCCAGCATGTCGAGGTTCGGCGTGCGGACAAGCGGATTCACCAGCCCCAGGCAATCCGCCCGGAATTGATCCGCGATGATGAACAAGACATTGCGAGCTTTCATGGCGTGCAAGACTATGGCAGGTCACTGCTGCTGAGCACCAGAAGGCCCCGCTCAGTATGCCGCCTCTGCACTCCCCCACAAAAAAACCAATCCCGGCCGCCGCCTGAGCGGGGCCGGGATTGGGGGTATGCGTG
>CAZLBS010000597.1:0-2561 GCA_964557505.1 uncultured Nitrospiraceae bacterium
ACCGTGTACTCGCGGTCCTTGCCCACGGGCGGGGTGACCTTGATCTTACGCATGCCGCGCGACGTGCCAATGAGTTCGACCACGCCGTCGATGTGGCTGATGACCGCCGGATCCTTCGGTTGACGCGCCTCGAATAGCTCGGCCACGCGCGGCAGACCCCCCGTAATGTCGCGGGTCTTGCCGAACTGCCGCGGCGTTTTGGCCAGCAGATCGCCCGCCAACACCTCGTCGCCGTCCTGCACTACCACGTGCGTCTTCGGCGGAATCGTCGCAAAGGCCAGCACTTCGCCCTGCTTGCTTTCAATGGTGATCTGGGGGTGCAAGTCCTGCTTGTGCTCGGTGATGACGCGTTCGGCCATCCCCGTGTCCGGGTTCGTGTCCACGCGCATGGTAATGCCTTCAACCATGCCGTCGAGCTTCACCCGGCCCCCCTCTTCGGCCACGATGGCCACGTTGTACGGATCCCAACGGAACATCAACTGGCCCTTGCGGACCTTCCCTCCGTCTTCGACCGTCAGCGTGCCGCCCGTGTGCACGACGAAGCGCTGCAATTCGTGGCCGTCGTTATCGCGCACAATCACCTCGCCACCGCGGTTCGTGACCGTAGGCAGCCCTTCGCGGTTGGTGGCCACACGCACGTTGCGGTGCTCGACAATGCCGTTTTCCGCGGCCTTGACTTCACTGGCCTCGACCTGACGGCTGGCCGCACCGCCGATGTGGAACGTCCGCATGGTGAGCTGCGTGCCCGGCTCGCCGATGGACTGCGCCGCGATGATGCCCACCGACTCGCCCATTTCAACGAGGCGTCCCGTCGCCAAGTTGCGGCCGTAGCACCGTTGGCAAATGCCCCGCTTCGTTTCGCACGTGAGCGCCGATCGGATCCGGACGCCGGGGAGGCCGCGCGCCACAATCGCCGCCGCCTTCTCCTCGTCGATTTCCTCATCGGCCCGCGCAAGCGGTTCCGGTTCGCCCGGAATGAGAATGTCGTCCAAAGCGAACCGCCCGACAATGCGTTCGTCCAAGGCTTGAACCGTCTCGGTACCATCCATCAAGGCCTCGACATAGATGCCGCCGAGCGTGCCGCAGTCCTCTTCTTCCACGACCACATCCTGCGCCACGTCGACCAGGCGGCGCGTGAGATAGCCGGCATCGGCCGTCTTGAGCGCCGTGTCCGCCAAGCCCTTGCGGGCGCCGTGCGTCGAAATGAAGTACTCGAGCACTGTCAGGCCTTCGCGGAAATTCGACGCAATCGGCGATTCGATAATGTCGCCCGAGGGTTTCGCCATCAGCCCGCGCATGGCGGCCAACTGGCGAATCTGCGATTTCGACCCGCGGGCGCCCGTGTCCATCATCATGTAGACCGCGAGGAAACCGCCATTGGCTTCGCTCATCTGCTTGAGCATCGCCGAGGTAACCGCCTCCGTGGTCGAGGTCCAGGTGTCGATGACTTTGTTGTAGCGCTCGCCTTCCGTGATAAGGCCGTTCTGGTACATCTCTTCGGTATGGGCGACGTCTTCGCGTGCCTTGCGGAGCAGTTCCTCTTTCTCCGGCGGAATCAACATGTCGGCCACCGCGATGGACATGCCGCTCAGGCAGCCCCACTTAAAGCCGATGCGCTTCATCTCGTCGAGCAGGTCGATGGTTTTCGCGTGCCCATGCTTCGCATAGCAATTCGCGATGATGTCGCCCATCGACCCCTTGTTCTGCTCTTTGTTCACATCATCGAGCGTGATGTAATCCGGCAAGCCTTCCTTGAAGATGACCCGGCCAACCGTCGTGTCCGTAACCTTGCCCTCATCCCACACCTTAATGTGGGCGTGAATGCTGACCTTGCCCATCTCGTACGCGAGCACGACGGCCCCCGTATCTTCGTAGACGCGGCCGGGCTCGGTAATCACTTCCTGGCCCGAAGCGTCGCGTTTGGACCAGTCCGCCTGCCACTCGCCAAACACGCCCTTGGCCTGCTTCGTCAAATAGCCAATGCCCAACACCATGTCCTGCGATGGCGAGACGATCGGGCGGCCATTCGATGGGGAGAAGATATTGGTGTCCGCGCTCATGAGAAGGCGCGCCTCGAGCTGCGCCGCCGGCATCAGCGGCACGTGCACAGCCATCTGGTCGCCGTCGAAATCCGCGTTGAACGCCGTGCACACGAGCGGGTGAATGCGGATGGCCTTGCCTTCAATGAGCGTCGGCTCGAAGGCCTGGATGCCCAAGCGGTGCAACGTCGGCGCGCGGTTCAGCATCACCGGATGATCCTTGATCACCTCTTCCAAGATGTCCCACACCTCTTCACGGCCCTGTGCGATGACGCGCTTGGCCGCTTTGATGGTGGTGGCGATGTTGCGGTCCTTCAACTCCCGAATGATGAACGGTTCGAATAGTTCGAGCGCCATTTTCTTGGGCAGGCCGCACTGATAGATCTTGAGTTCAGGGCCCACCACGATGACCGAGCGGCCCGAGTAGTCCACGCGCTTGCCGAGCAGGTTCTGGCGGAAGCGGCCCTGCTTGCCCTTCAACATATCCGAAAGCGACTTGAGCGGGCGGTTGCCCGTGCCCAG
>CAZLBS010000598.1:0-251 GCA_964557505.1 uncultured Nitrospiraceae bacterium
GCGAGGTAGATCTGCTTGCGCAAGCCGAACGCATTGCCCTCGAGGTCGATGGCTTTTATCACTTCAAGGACCAGGAAGCTTACCGCCGCGACCGCATGAAAGACCTTGTGCTGCAGCAGATGGGCTATACCGTCGTGCGCGTGCTTGCCTCCGATGTTGTAACGCGGCTCGATGACGTCATGAACACCATACTCGGTGCCGTCGAGCAGGCTCGGATAAGGGTATGATGCCGTGAACGAGAAAACCCTCAC
>CAZLBS010000598.1:261-563 GCA_964557505.1 uncultured Nitrospiraceae bacterium
TCACACCACTGGAATTGACTACGCTCGCCTGCCTTGGGAGCACCGGCGATAAAGGCGCGACGCTTGCCAACCTGCGCAAGAGTCTGGATGCTTTCTTGCCGGGCGAGCGCTCGTCAGAAAAAGACAACTCCCTCACACCCATGCTTGAGCGGTTTACCGCGGATGGTTTGGCCGAGCACATCGGCACGAAGCGCGCCGCTAAATGGCGAGCTACGGAGCAAGGGTGGCGCAAAGCCAGCGAGGCGCTCAGGTTACCCGCGAAGGGCGCGCGGCCGAAATGGACGACACTGCGCGATACGTAT
>CAZLBS010000598.1:573-2559 GCA_964557505.1 uncultured Nitrospiraceae bacterium
CCCTGGGCATCGAGCCAGCAGACGAAAAAACGCGCAAGTACATGAAATCCGCGCCCAGCCTTCGGGCAGCAGTCTTGCAGCGCACCCAGGGCCTGAAAACTACCGCTCAACCAAGTATCAAGGAAGCTGCTGACGCGCTCCTCTGGAAAGAACTCGGCATTGAAACGGACAGGCCGTTCTCGGTCGAGTTGCTGAAACAGCATATATTCGCGCGGACGCTGGGCGATGGCAAAGTGCGGCACAAGTCGGGTCAGTTGCTGAACATGCTCGCCGCGCAAGAGGTTGGAGTGCAGAGAATCGAGGCGGGCCCCTTGCGCGAAGCCCTGATCAAGAAGTGGATGAACGGACAAGCGCTCCATCCATCTTCACAATCTGCGCCTGAGAAAGCTCAGCAACCCGACACGCCGGTCCCGTCACCGATTGAGGCTTTCAGCCGACAGGTCATGGATGCGGCGAGGAGGACCGAGAGCGGCCACTTTGGTGATTCCTTGGTCTTCATTTCCCATGTCTATGAGACTTGGCGCCGGCTGCATCCCGAGCATGACCAAGGCATTGATACCTTTAAGCGCCGTCTTACGGAAGGTAACCGTCGGGGACACCTGGAACTTGCCCGCGCAGATTTGGTAGCAGCGATGCCGGCCGCAGATGTAGCTGCCAGCGAGACGCATTTCCTCACCGCCGAATTTCACTTTATCCGCGTACGCTAGCGAGGATTAGGCATGCCCGATATGACCGCACACGAGAAAGCGTTCTGCGACCCCGCTGGACCTGCGGTATTTCATGGCATCCAGCAGAAGCACAGCATCGATTTGCCTGACCCGCATGACTACGAAGCCGTGAACAGGCCTGCACGGGCGTGCTTCGAGCGGATCATCAAGCAGCACACCGGTGTCCGTCCTCCTTATGCGGGCAGTATTCTTCTGCTGAAAGGACGCGCCGGTTGCGGCAAGACCCACCTCATGCGCGCCTTTCGCGATACGATTCATCGCCAAGGCCTCGGCTATTTCGGGTATCTCCAGCTCACCACGAATGTGACCAACTATGCGAAGTACATCCTGAGCGGCTTGATGGACCACCTCGAGAAGCCCTATCACGTCGAGGATAAATCAGTATCGGGGTTGCGGCGGCTGTCCGATGCCATGGCGGAGAATGCCGCCGTGATGCGGAATGTCGTGCCAAACACCAATGTCGTTCCCCTTGAAACGCTCCGGGAAAGAGCGCTGTCCGAAGCAGACATTGTGCGGCTTGTCGAGGCGCTCCTTCGGCACATCGCCAAAGAAGAACGCTTCCAAGGCATTGATATCGACCTCATTCGGGTGTTGCTCTATCTGCAGACCGGGGACCCGGTGCTGGCCAGCAAGGTCACGAAGTATTTGCGCTGTGACCCCATGACCGAGCAAGACCGCGACTCGCTCGGCGGCGTGCAAAACGTCAACGACGAAGCGGCTCCCGCGAGGATGCTCGAGCAACTCGGCCGCCTCATGTGGGCAACGGACAAGCAGTTGCTCGTCATTGCGGTGGACCAACCGGAAGATGTGTACCGGCTTGACAGCGCGGAAGAACGGTTTGCCCGGGCAGTCTCTTCCTTGAAGGCATTGACCAGCAACGTCGCAAATTCCGTCGTTGTGCTGGCATGCCTTGAAGATTACTACACAGCCTTGCGCGGCTGCCTTACGCGTTCAGACATCGACCGCATTGAGCAGGACCCGGATCCTATTGACCTTGATGGAACCGCTACGAAGGAAACCCTGCCTGGCATTTTCGCGAAACGGCTTGAAGAGCTTTATGGCGCGTATGAATTGCCATTGCCTAAGCCGGGTTACTACCCCTTTCCAGAAAACGCCTTCGATTATCTGCAGGGAATGACGATTCGCGAGGCGCTGGCGAGCGCGCGGCGCTGGCAAGACGCGTGCATCGATGCGGGCGAGCTGGTTGAATTTCCTCTGGAGCGTTTGACACCTGCACCGGAAGCACCGGGCACTGTCG
>CAZLBS010000599.1:0-2554 GCA_964557505.1 uncultured Nitrospiraceae bacterium
ACTCCTCAAGCGGATTGAAGGGGCGGCTGGCGCAGGCGACGCCATCAGCACACAGTGGAGCGCCTGGCAGGAGATCCCTGAGCCGGGTCCGGGGCTGCCGCAATTGCTCGCGCATGTGCTGGGTCCTGCCGGTCCGGGGGTGGCAATCACCCTCGAGGGCGTGAATCCTAATGAGATTGTGCCTGTGCCGCTCGTGTCGGCACGTGTGGAAGCGGGAGACGCCGACCCCGCTGCTTGGTTCCAGGAGATGGCGCCGCTGGTGGCGGATGCACAGCGGTGGGAATCGTTCCCTCGCATGGATGCCGGACGCGAACTCGTGTTCGTCCCCATGCCGGGCGGCTACGACATTGAGCCGGCGTTCGCGCGGCGGGGCGAGATGCTCTTGGCAAGCAACAGCCGCCTCGTGGCCGAACGCTTAATGAACGAGGGGGTTGACGGGGCCATCGAGCCGCTCGGCCAGGACGGCAATCTGTATGTCATGTTGAAGCCGGAGCCCTTGGTGGGGGCGCTTCTCGACGCCGGACGTCCGCTTGCAAGCATGGGCCTGTTGCGGGGCTTTACCGTTTCGGAGTGGGAATCAACCGTAAACGAATGGCGTCAGATGGCCGCGCGCGTGACGGAAGCCGAGTGCCTCGCCGCGGCCGAGGAGCATGCCATCGTGTTTGAGGTAACGGTAAGGTTGAATACTGGCGCGGATGCATCAAGCACTGCAGAAAGCGCGCTCAAGGAGCCGCAAGCGTAGCTCATTCCCGGCGCGGCAACGTGGGCGGCGGGGCCGCGGAAAACTCGCCCGCATCTGCAACAAGCAGGATGTAGTCATCGCCGGGCGCCGTGACGGTTACTGACCCTGGCTCCTCCGCTCGAACATGCAGACTCTTTTGCAATACGAACGGGCCGGTGTAGGTACCTGGAGCGAGCACTACTTCGGAGCCGGGCGGCGCTGCCGGGACGGCCTGCAATAGCTCGGTGGTGTTGGCGACGCGGATGGTATCCGCCGGGGCGGCATGGGCAAGAAGCCACAAGATGAGCGCGGCAGCCAACGCGGCGCGGGCAGGTGCACGGTTCAGCATAAGGCGTTATCCCCCAGATAATGCAAAAAGCGTCCTATATCGTTCGGCTAGTTTTCGCAGTATAACGCTCGGGGATAGGATTGAAAAGCCTCAGGCACAATCAATCAGGACTTTCATCATGTCTTTTTCTTGTGCGCGTTGGAGGGCTTGGACGCCTTGCGCGAGGGGGTAACGGGCGGTGATCATGGGGCGTGGATCGACGGCGCCGCTTGCGAGGGCTTCAATCGCCGGGGGAAACGGACCGCAGCGGGAGCCGATGATGCGGACTTCGTTTACGACGACGGGGAGACTCAGGTTAATCTGGAGGTCTTCGGCAATAGTCGTCTTGAGCACGACGGTTCCTTCGGGCCGCACCAACGAAAGCGCCCGTTGAAATCCTTGCGGGGAGCCTGTCGCTTCGACGACGATGTCGAAACCTGGTGAGATGGCCTCATCTGAGTTGAGGGCATGAATGCCCCGTGCAGCGAGGAGGTCCCGCTTCCATGACTGGCGGCCCACGGCGATGAGTTCACCTGCTCGTGGCGCCAGCACCTGGGCGATGAGTTGGCCGAGCTTTCCATCGCCGAGCACGCAAATGCGGTCATTCTTGGCAACGTCGATTTGCTCGAGAATGCGGAAGGCGGCGGCGGTGGGTTCGGTGAAGACAGCTATGTCATCGTCGAGCGCATCAGGGAGGGCATGCAGATTCTCCGTGGGCAGCGTGAGATATTCGGCAAAGGCGCCGTTTCGCTCCTGAATGCCCAGCACGCTGCGGTGCTCGCAATGGTGAGGGCGGCCCTCTTCGCAGGCCCTGCAGGCATGGCAAACGCAGTTGATCTCCCCCACGACACGCTTGCCGGTCCATGCGGCATCGGGATGCGTTTCAACGACGCCGGCAAATTCATGCCCGGGGATGCCTTCGAAACCCATGTAGCCGCGGAGGATTTCCCGGTCGGTGCTGCAGATGCCCGCGCGCGTGACGCGAATGAGCGCCTCTCCTGCCGGCGGCTCGGGAATGGCGGTTTCTTCGAGATGGGGTCGACCATCGAACACAATCGCTTTCATGAAGGGCCTTCTTTGGTTGGGGCGAGGCTGATGCGGTGTGCGTGTTATAGTACGGCGCACCGGGATATGGAGATCAATTTGCCGTTGTGAGCGCCCCTTCAAAGAGCCTGCATGAGCGCCCGCGCCATAGTACCAACGCGCCGTTTGGCCATGCGGGCCGCTTGGCCGAGTTGAACCGCCCGAGGTCTTCCGTACGGCGAATTGCTTTTGGCGCGGCCTTCTTCTTCATGTCCGCGGCGTTTGCGGTGCTGGGATATGAAATCGGTTGGGGCTGGAGCCTGATCGACAGCCTATACAGGGTGGTCATTACGGTGTCGACGGTGGGCTATAGCGAGGTGCAGCCCATTGACACGCCCGGGCTCAAGGTCTTCACCATGCTGGTGGTTGTGACCTGCTGGCTCTCGGCGCTGTATGCTGTGACGGGTTTTATCCAGCTAGCG
>CAZLBS010000600.1:0-2539 GCA_964557505.1 uncultured Nitrospiraceae bacterium
CCTGGTATGCCGAGGCCGGGGACAAGCTGTATGACCAGATCTCCCCCAGCGGCGACGACGCGATGGGGCTTATCGTGCGGGAGCCCGTGGGCGTTGTTGCGTGCGTACTGCCATGGAATTTCCCCCTGCTCATGATGGCATGGAAAGTCGGACCAGCCCTTGCGGCCGGAAACAGCGTGATTGTGAAACCCGCAGAACAGACCAGCATGAGCGCCTTGCGCGTGGCCGAACTCGCTACGGAGGCCGGTGTGCCAGACGGGGTGTTGAACGTTGTGCCCGGCCTGGGCGAGACAGCAGGCAAGGCGATCGGCCTTCATCCTGAAGTCGACGCGGTGTCGTTCACCGGCAGCACCGACGTAGGGCGCCTCTTTCTAGGCTACTCGGCCCAGAGCAACCTAAAGCGCGTTGTGCTCGAATGCGGAGGAAAAAACCCGAGCATCGTGTTGAGCGATGCCGAGCAACTGGACTCCGTCGCTGAGTTTGTTGTGCAAGCGGCTTTCTGGAACATGGGAGAGAATTGCACGGCAAATTCACGCCTGATCGTGCACCGAAAGCACAAGGAGGACCTCCTCGGCCGCATCCTCGACAAAGTGCGCGACTGGCGGACAGGGGATCCCCTTGAACCCAGTAACGCGCTCGGGGCGCTCGTTTCGCGCGAGCATTACGACAAAGTATGCAGTTACATCAATGCGACCCTGAAAGAGGGTGTGCACATGCTTATCGGGGGACTGCCCGATGCGAATGGCCCTGCCCTCTTTGTCCACCCCACCATTTTTGACGGCGTTACACCGGAGATGACGGTTGCCAAGGAAGAAGTCTTCGGCCCGGTCCTGTGTGTCATCGAGGCGTCGAGCGACGAGGAGGCCATGCGCATCGCCAACGACACGCCATACGGTTTGCAAGCGTCGATCTTCTCCTCGAACATAAAGCGTGCCCTGCGTGCGGCGCGGGACATCCGCGCGGGAACCATTACCATCAACTGCTATGGCGAAGGTGATTTAACCACCCCTTTCGGCGGCTACAAGCTCTCCGGCTTTGGCGGACGCGACAACTCGCTGCAGGCCTTCGAACAATACACGGAAACAAAAACAATCTGGATTGACCTGAGCGATTACGATATCGATGCTTCCCTTGAATAGTCCGGTTTTCATTCCGGCGCGTCGGTTGGGAAGCGGCGCGTCATACAGTTTGGTATGAATTCGCCCGTTCGTGCGTCCCCAGTGCGAGCCTCTGCACACCGCAAGGACGCACATTCAAAATCACTTAGCGCAAATCTTTCGACCCCTGCGGCGAGTCGGCACATTTTCTGCTGGCTTCAGCTGATCAGAGTGCTCTGTTTTGCACACGAAATAGCGAGGGGTACTCCATGAGGCCCCCGGCAATCGTCTCCGGTGAATCGCCGCTGCGTGTCAGTGCGCTGCCGTGACAGTGCGACCAGCGATTCCCGAAGGTATCCCGGCGCTGGCGCAACGTTCGTCAGCGCCTTTTTCGTATGCGGGCCGGTTCGCGAGAAGACGAAACTGCTTATGGACAGGGAGTGACGGGGCCAGAACAAGCACTTAGAAAAGGGCCACACAATGGACAACTGGATGCGCACGCTTACGACAATTGCGACGATAACCATATTCGTGATGCTTGCAACAGCGCAGAGCCGGGCGGACGAGGCAGTAGACAGTCCGGATGCACACGCCGGCATTCAGCTCGAGCATAGCGTCATGGCGCCGATGAGTGATGGAATCCGGCTGTCGACAGATCTCTATTTTCCAAAGGGTGAGCGCGACAACCTGCCCACGATTCTTATTCGCACGCCGTACAACAAAAATGACTATCGGGACAAGGAAGAACGTGATACCGCGTGGATGTTTGCCGCGCACGGCTTTGTTGTGGCGGTTCAGGATTCACGGGGAAAATTCGAGTCTGAAGGAATCTACTCGCCGCCTGCGGGCAATGAAGCCATCGACGGCTATGATGCCGTTGACTGGATATCGCGCCAGCCATGGAGCAACGGCAATGTGGGTACATTCGGTTGTTCCTACCCTGCCGAGGTCCAGGCGGCCCAGGCGCCCCTTCGCCATCCCAACCTGAAGTGCATGATTCCGCAGTGCGGTCCGATGATCGGCGCCGCTAACGGCCGCTATCGCTACTGGTCCGGTTTCAAAGGGGGGGTGCTGGATTGGGCGGCAACACTGCCCTGGTACTTCGAAACAGGCAGCAAGTATAACCTCCAATTCGCGCCCGATGTGCCCGACGATGTCGTGCGCGAGATTCGCAAGTTCTATGACCCCACAGTTACAGAGGCGCCGGAGCCCGATTGGGAGAAACTCAACTGGACCCTGCCCATCGTTGATGTGATGAACCGGGCAGGGGCGCCCCCGAACGATTTTCGCAAGCTGGTCACCACGGACTTCGGCGACCCGTGGTGGAGCGACGTCATGGGATATTACAACGGCGACGAGAAGATCGATGTGCCCGCGCTGCACATGAGTTGCTGGTATGACCCGAGCGTCGCTGAGACCCTATTCGAATTCAACTATTTCCG
>CAZLBS010000601.1:0-2536 GCA_964557505.1 uncultured Nitrospiraceae bacterium
CCACGGTGAGCAACTGTATGCGCGGAAACTCGCCCCAGGGTGATTCGTATGTACCAGCATCGGCGGCCTCGGCACGCATCGCTTTCGTGGGCGCATGCATCGAGATTAAGACCCCCAGCGCGGCCTTTTCGCGCCCGGTAACCGCGATTAAATCACGGACGTAGCTCACCTTGGTCTTGCCCGCCTTCACGGAGAATATGACTTCGCGCGGCTTGGAGCCGGATTCAATGAAGAAGAGCTTGCCGTCGATACCTTTGTCCGCGCCCTTCTTCTTTTCGGCGGGCCGCGCGCCAACGAGCCCGAGCGCCCACCACTGAAATTGGTAGGGGTCAGACTCGGCGAGCACACGAGCGTCCGGCACGGAAGTAGGTTCGCCGATGACATCGTAATTCGCGCTTACCGGTGGACCATAAGTATCGATAAGACGGTGCTTAATGAGATTGATAGCCAAATGTGTAACGTCAATGCCAATCCAGCGCCGCTGAAGCCGTTCGGCCGCGTCGATGGTGGTGCCACACCCACAAAAGGGATCGAGGACGACATCGCCTTCATCAGAACTCGTGCGGATGATCCGCTCAAGCAACGCCACCGGTTTCTGCGTAGGATAGCCCAGCCGCTCCGCCGCACGGGAACCGATAGGCCGAATGTCAGTCCAGACATCCTGCAGCGGCACGCCCGGCATCTCGTCAAGATAGCGTTTGTAGTTCGGCATGCCATTTGATGTGTACACAATGCGGTTAGCCTTTTCGAACTCCTTCATGTTGTGCCATGAGTAAGCCCAGAACCGCCCTTTGTAGGGCTCTACCGAACTGTATTCCCAACCCTCTTTGGGTCGTTTGTACTCGTCCCTGAGGTCGCCTTGCCACTCGCCATCCGGCAACTTGCGCCGGATGCGCCACGCATAGCGCGTATCGCCGCCTTCTCGGGCCGCCGTTAAGTCGCCCATCCGGTAGCGGCGATTACTACCCTGCTCCACGTGGCGATAGAACTCGTCTACATAGTCTTCGTCATATTCGGTGTACTGTGGATTCCATTTCCATTCGCTGCCTTTGGTGTAGAAGAGAATGACATCGTGGATGCGGCCATGGCGCTTGCGGCCTTGCTTGGTGTCACTATGGGCGGAAGAGCGCTTCCAAATAATCTCAGCGCCGAACTGCCTCGGACCGAAGATGGCGTCCATGAGCAGCTTGAGATAGTGGCTTGCGGTTGGGTCGCAATGAAGGTAGACGCTTCCGGTAGCCTTTAGCACACGGCGCAATTCAGCGAGCCGGGGAGCCATCATGCTGAGGTACGCCAACATGTCCGATTCGCCCACGAGCTTGCGGCATGCGGCCAAGGTTTCCGCCAGCCGGCCACCCGCTTCCACAACCTCGCGATACGATGCTGCCGCGTGCTCGTCCCAACGCCATGTATCCTCAAATGCTTGAATCTGGCTTGCAGCATCAGTGCCATGCTCTTTGAATAGGACGTTGTAATTCGCGTTCGAGTTAAACGGTGGATCCAAATACACCAAATCAACACACTCTTCAGGCAGATACTCACGCAGTACGAATAGATTGTCGCCAAAGTAAAGTGTGTTTTTCGTCAACTGCCGTGCCCCCAAAGACCTTCGGAATGACAACTCCCTCCGTTGGAAGTGATGATAGTCCAAGGGTGTTGAACTTTTCATACTGCATGAAATGCATTCGTGGCGCCAGCGCGAGAAGCATGGACAGTTCATGGAGAGCTTCAGAAGTGGCGATCTTCGACGTACAGGAGCGGCAGCTTGTGCCCGAGCTGATGGATGACCCGGACCTCGACCCTCGTCTGCATGAGGAAGCGCTCCGGGGGCTCCGGCGCATCAATCTGCTCTCCAACAGCGCCGGCATCGTCGCGCATCCCATCATCGCCCTGGCGTATGAAGCACGTGATAAGCCCCTGCGCGTGCTCGATATCGCCTGCGGCAGTGGGGATGTAGCGATTGGCCTTTGGTGCCGGGCACATGCAGCGGGCGTCTCGCTTGACGTCCACGGCTGCGACATTAGTCCGAAGGCGATTTCGGAGGCGGCGGCCAATGCGGAACAAGCCGGGGCCCCGCTGACGTTTTTCAGGCACGACGTCGTGGCAGACACGCTGCCCGAGGGGTATGACATCGTCATGAGTTCGCTGTTTATGCATCATCTCGAAGCGCCCGAGGCGCTCCATGTCTTGCGTTTAAAGCGAGATGCGGCGCGCGCCATGGTGCTCGTCAACGACCTTATCCGCGATTCCGCTGGCCTTGCCCTTGCATATCTTGCTTGTTATGGACTTTCACGCTCCCCGGTTGTGCGGTTCGATGGTCCTGCCAGCGTGCGCGGCGCCTTCACCAGGGCAGAATTTCAGGCGCTCGCGGCCGAGGCGGGCATGCCTGAAGCCACCATCAAATGGCGCTGGCCCTTTCGATTTCTCATGCGCTGGGAAAAGCCGCATGTCTGACGACATGCTCGTTGCGGACCATTACGACGTGCTCATTGCCGGCGCCGGCTGTGCTGGCAGCATGGCCGCGCATCAGCTGGCA
>CAZLBS010000602.1:0-2535 GCA_964557505.1 uncultured Nitrospiraceae bacterium
GTCTTCCAGCTACAGCGCCAAAACCACTACCGCGCACTTGGAGTTTGAATGTGGGGAACCCCCGTAAGGACGCTCGGAAGGGAAGGTGTATGAAGGCATGGACAGTCGAAGCATTTGGGCCCTATCGAGAAGCGCTGCAGCTTAGTGAACAGCCAGCGCCCGAGCCACATGGCACAGCGAGCGTCATCGATGTGAAAGCGGCGGGGGTCATGTTCGCGGATTTGCTCAACATCTCCGGGCAATACCAGATGAAGGCGCCGTTGCCCTTCGTGCCTGGAAGCGAAGCAGCGGGCGTGGTCGCGGCTGCCGGCGAACATGCTCCGTTCAAGCCCGGCGACCGCGTGGCGGCGTTGAATCTCATGGGCGCCTTCGCCGGGCAAATGCTGGCTCTCGACACCTTTACCTTTCGCATCCCGGACAGCATGAGCTTCGAGCAGGCCGCTGCTTTCACGATCAACTACCAGACGGCCTATTTCGGCATCATCCGGCGCGGGCGGCTGCAAGCAGGCGAGACGCTTCTCGTGCACGGCGGCGCGGGCGGGGCCGGCACGGCGGCCATCCACATGGGCAAAGCCTTTGGCGCCACGGTCATTGCCACGGCAGGCAATCCGGACAAGCTCGCCGTATGCACGCGATGCGGCGCGGACTACGTCATCAACTACCGCGAAGACAACTTCGTCGCGTCTGTGCGCGAGCTGACCGGGGGCAAGGGCGCGGACGTCATCTTCGACCCCGTCGGCGGCGACGTGTTCGACCAGTCGCTCAAGTGCATCAATGTCGAGGGCCGCATCATCGTGATCGGTTTCGCCAGCGGCCGCATTCCAGACCTCGCCATGAACCGCGTACTGCTGAAGAACATCGACGTCGTGGGGCTCTTCTGGGGCAACTACCAAATCGCCGCGCCCGAACTCATCCAGCAAGCCCAGCACGAGCTTTATGCCCTCTTTGAAGCCGGCCAGCTCGTACCCCACATCGGCGCATCCTACCCCTTTGAACAATTGCCCGAGGCCCTCGCCAGCATCGAGGCCCGCAAGGCAACGGGAAAAGTAGTGCTGCTTACGTAGGCCAAGGCGAACGCGCGTTCTGATGAGCACCAATGCGGCTAAGCGAGAAGCGGCGGCAAAGGGGCCCTTTGCCCTGGTCTGATTCCGCAGCGGCGGCTGCTATCCCCGTGGGAGCATGTGCCGCCAGGGGTTCTCTTCTTTGGTCTCGACACGCATGCCTTTGGCCGGCGTCCAGCGGGCGCCGTCCGGGAGGATGCTGACCCATTCGTACTCTCCCGTTTCGCCGTTGGCCGTGATGAGCTTCGCGCCCTTCGGCACTGCGTGGGTTCCGTATCCGCCTGTACCCGTAGCACGGCCATAGACCAGCTCGACGCCCTCCCACTGGCCGCTGTAATCATTGACGTGATCATGTCCCACGAAGCAAGCCTTTACGGGGCTCGCCCGCTTGATGTAATCAAACGTGGTCCCGTCTTCGCCCCAACTGGCTACGCCTTCGAGCTTCACGCCCTCGGCCCCGCCATGGGTCCACACATCGAGGTATTGGCTCACCGGAATGTGATACACCCCGAAGGCATTCGCCACGGGCATGCCGCCCTCGCGCTCGCGGGCGAGTTGTTGCAGCCATTGACGCTGGGGGTCGTTCAAGCCCCGGCCCATGCTGTTCAGGCAGAGCAGCTCCCAGAAGGGCTCGCCGCTGCTGTCGACCGCATGGACGATGTAATTGCCGCCGGTCTTGCCGCCGCGGTAGAGGCTGTGCTTCGCGCTGTGCATGGCCTGATGGCCCATGACATAGTCATCGAGCTGATCGTGATTGCCCCAAGTAAATAGCCACGGCACGCCGAGCGCGTCGAGCTGTTCAATCGCAAAGGCCATGAACTCGGCCCCACGGTTGTCCGGGTTGTCGTGCCAAAGGTCGCCCGTGACCAACAGCACGTGGGGGTCGGCCTCATCGACGAGACGCGGCAGGTCCTCGAGCGTTTGCTTGTCCCGCGAAGGGTCTCGCTCAACGCAGAAGAAATGCACGTCGGTGAACTGCAACAAGCGGAAAGCGCTCTTGCCCGGAATGGTAATCGTGGCGTATGGCTCGGGCGCATCCTGCCACGCATCGAGGCCAACGCCCGGCTCTTCCGGATCATTGAGGATCGCACCGATGCTGAATTCGCGCTGCTGCCCTCGAGCGGTGCGCGCCCCGAACAGGCCTGCCCCCGCGGCGGCCGCGCCCTTCATAAATCCCCGCCTGTCAATCCGTTGGTGTGTCATTGTACTCCCCTGCTACTCCATTGCCCCCTGCGATTGAATGCTACGAGCGCCATATTGTACGCACCGCTCTCAAGGCGGCGCATCCGGGCCGCGGGGCCGGAAATATTCTCCTTTACAATACTTGTTGCAACGAGTAAATAACGGCAAACACCCAAACAGGGAGGGTCAGGCGATGTTGAAAATACGTAAAGCGGACGAACGTGGGCACGCCAATCATGGCTGGCTGGATACGCATCACACCTTTTCGTTTGCGAACTACCACGACCCCGAG
>CAZLBS010000603.1:0-2534 GCA_964557505.1 uncultured Nitrospiraceae bacterium
CCAACTGAACGAAATCGCGCGCTTCGCAGGCACACACCACGAAGCGGAATTGACCGGCTATTCGATTGAGATGTTTTAAATGCCTGGTACACGCCCTCAACGCGTCGCTGAACTCGTTCGGCAAGAAATCGGCTCCATGCTGCAGCGGGGGCTCAAAGACCCGCGCATTGGCTTTTGTTCGGTCATGAGTGTGCGCATGTCGCCCGATCTCCGGTATGCCAACGTATATGTGAGCGTATATGGGACGGACAAGCAGAAGCGCGATACCCTCATTGGCTTGGGCCAATCGACGCCCTGGATACGCCGGGAATTGGGCAAGCGCGTCCGGCTTCGCTTTACGCCCGAAGTGCGCTTCTTCGAGGATGATTCGCTTGACCGGGCCTACCGCCTCGAAGAGGTGTTCGAGAAGATTCATGAGGAAGATGCGCCGGCGCCGGAACGCGAACGCCCGCGGGAAGACGCGGATTCGTGAGCGCGCAGTACGACGACATCATCGATGCCTTGAAGAAGGGCAGCCGGTTTCTGCTGTGCAGCCATGTCAATCCTGATGGCGACGCGATAGGGAGCATGCTGGTCTGCGCGGCGGTATTGCGGGCGTTGGGGAAGCGCGACATCGTCCTGGCGCTGCACGATCCCGTGCCTGAGCGGTATGCATGGTTGCCGGGTTCTGAAGCCATATTGGGTCCGGGCGCTGTCCGGGACGACGCCGACACGGTCGTCATTCTAGATGTCGCCAATCACAAGCGCGTGGGCGGCGTGGCGGAGCGGTTTCCATCACAAGCGCGCATTATCGTCATCGACCATCACCTCGTCGAGGCGCCCTGCGGCGACATCAATTTGATCGAGCCGGAAGCAGCCGCGACAGGTGAAATCATGCTCGAGGTCATGCAACGCGTTTGCAGCATGACAGGCGCGGCGATGGATGCGGACTGCGCCACGAATGCCTACGTGGCTATTGCAACCGACACGGGTGGATTCCGCTTTTCGAATACGACGGCCCGCACGCACCGGGCGGCGGCGGCGTGTTTGGGAGCGGGCGTCGATGTGGCAGCCGTGAGCACGCGTTTGTTCAATGAGCTGGCGCCGGCGAAGTTCCGGCTGATGGCCCGCCTCCTGGCGCGGACGCGTTTCGAGGCGGGCGGGCGCTTGGCCTACACGGAAGTGAGCGATACGGATCTTGATGAACTCGGGGCAACCGGGCAAGACCTCGACGGCATCATCAATCTGCCGCGCAGCGTCGAGGGCGTCGAAGTGGCCATGCTGCTGCGGGCCCTGCCAGAGGGGCACACGAAGGTAAGCGTGCGTGCGCGGGAAGGCTTCAACGCCTCAGAGTTTTGCAAGGCCTTTGGCGGAGGCGGGCATGCCGCGGCAGCGGGCGTGACCATCGAGGCGCCATTGGCCGAAACCAAAGAGCAGATTCTGACGCGCGCACGGGCAATCATGGGAGCCGAAGTTTGAACGGCATTTTGTTAGTCGATAAGCCAGCGGGAATGACTTCGCACGACGTGGTGGATCGCGTGCGCAAAGCAGCGCAGATGCGGCGCGTAGGCCATACCGGCACGCTCGATCCCTCGGCCACGGGGTTGTTGATCATCTGCCTGGGCATGGCAACCCGGCTCTCCGAATTTTTGATGGCCATGGACAAGACCTACGAGGGGGTGATGCGTTTCGGGCTCGTGACGAATTCGCATGACCTTGATGGCGAAGTCCTCGAGGAACATGCCGTCCCGGATTTTTCGGAGGAGCAAGTGCGGGAAGCATTTGCCTTGTACACAGGGGACATCGAGCAGGTGCCCCCGATGGTGAGTGCCGTCAAGGTGGGCGGCGAACGGCTGTATAAATTGGCCCGCCGCGGGGAAGAGGTCGAGCGCGAAGCGCGTCCGGTGCAGGTGTCCGAATTCGCCTTGCTGTCGCTGGCTCTTCCCGATGCGGCCTTTCGGGTGCGCTGCTCGCGGGGGACCTATGCCCGGACGCTGTGTCACGATGCCGGTCAGCACTTGGGCTGCGGGGGCACGCTCGTGCAGCTGCGCCGCACCGGCGTTGGTCAATTCAACGTGTCCGATGCCGTGGCGCTCGATGCCTTGGAAGGGCCCGGCGATGTGGCCGCGCATGTGCATCCTATCGATGAGGTGCTTGATTTGCCGCAAGCTACGGTCAAGCCCGCAAGCCGGGCAGTCGTCACTTCTGGCGGCTCGATTGGCGGGCAGGAATTGCAGTCCCCCTGCCCCATCACGGGGGGATGGCTGCAATTGAAGGATCGCGAAGGCAACTTGCTTGCGCTGGCCCAGGTGGAGAGCCACGGGTCGAATCCGCTCACTGGTTTGCCAACGCATATCGAGATTCAGCCGAAGCGGGTCTTCGTCGTCGAGGAAGGAAAGCCCTCCCGGCGCGGGGGCTCGCGCGGCGGACGCCGACCCCTGCGCGGCCGGTCGGCGCGCAACCGGCCGCAATAGCAGCTGCACATGCTTGTAATCGAAGATCTGCTGCGCAGCAAGGAAGACAGGCAGCGGCTTTGCGGCTTTGTGCGCGGCATG
>CAZLBS010000604.1:0-2524 GCA_964557505.1 uncultured Nitrospiraceae bacterium
GCAATGGCGACAACCGCGCCATGTTGTGGAAGCTGGCAAGCGGCCCCGTATTGGCCGAGCAGCGCAATGCCTTTCACCAATATGACCTGAACGAGCAGTTGCTCACCACCAGCGACCATCTCAACGCACAGAACATGTATGCCAACGAAAACACGGCCCCAAGCCTCGGCAACGTCGTGTTTGGCTTCCGGAAGATGGCTGCCACCCTGCTCTGGCTCGAGGCAGACCGCAAGCTCTTCGAAGAGGGCGAGCAGCACTTGCTCATTCCGTATCACCGCGCGGTCATGCGCCTCGACCCGCATTTCGTGGATGCAGGACTCATCGCCGCGTGGCACCACTCCTACAACAACACCGCCGGCATGCCCGATACGCCGGAAGAACAAAAGGTTTGGAGCGAGAAGTACCAGGCATGGGTGGGCCCCAAGGAGCGCGAATTCTACGAAGCCATTGAATTGGTCAAGGATGTCATCTGGCACAATCCGTCGAATTACAAAGGCTACTTCGACATGGGCTTCGCCATCTATGGCGAGAAGATGAACCAGTGGGATAAGGCCGTGCCCTATCTGGAAGCGGCTACCCGCGTGCGCCATGAAAACTACGTGCCGCGCATGCTCTACCGCGCATATCAGGAGAGCGGCCAGCATGAAGAGGCCATCGAGGGCTGGGAAGACTACCTCGAAAACTACGACCCCTCGAATTTCCGCGCGCCACGCTTCATCGATTACAACCGCGCCTACATCGAGCAAGACAAAGCCGACGAGCAGCGCCAGCGCATCGCCGAGCTGGAAGAACAGCTCGAGGTTGCGCTCACGGAAGGCCTCGACGACGAGATCCCCGAATTGGAGGCCGAACTCGAAGAAGCCAAGCGCCTGCGCGACGAATACACGCAGAATGCCATTGACATCGCCCGGCAAATCGACGAGGCCTGGGGCGGCGATGGCCGGGCGCAGGGCATCGCGCTGCGCAACCGCGCCATGAAGCTGTCCGACCAGGGGCGAAATGTCGAGGGCGTCGGCCTGCTGGACATGGCCCGCTGGGAGGTCAACAGCGAAATCTTTCAGGAATTCTCCGATCTCATGATCGACCTCAAGCTCGAGGAAGGCATGCGCCTCTCGCTGACCGAGCAAAACCAGCAGTTGCGGCGCGAGCGCGATGCCGCGGCCATCGCCCGCCGCCAAGAGTTGCTGGGCGACACCGCCGCTGGAGAAGAGGCAGCAGAAGACGAGGCTGCGGCGCACGAAGTCCAATAGCTCAGGTGCGTCGTATGCCCATCAGAAAGCATCCGTGGCGTCTCACATTGCAATAGAACCAGCCCTGATTCAGCGCAATCTCGCTGCCATTCGCGCGCGCATGGCTGCCGCAAGCGAACGGGCCGGACGCGATCCCGCGGGCGTGACCCTCATGGCCGTCACGAAAAAGGTCGGGCTGCCGGAAGTGCGCATCCTTCATGGGGAGGGGGTCGAGCACTTCGGAGAGAACCGGCTCCCAGATTGCCTGGACAAGGTGGGCCAGCTAGACCCGCCAGTGCAGTGGCACTTTATCGGCAACATCCAACGGCGCAAGGCTAAAGATGTTGCCGCGCATTTCGACGTAGCCGATGCGCTTGACCGCATCGAAGTGATGGAGGCGCTCAATCAGCGCTGCGAACAAGCCGGGCGCGTGATGCCCATTTTCATCGAGGTGAACATCTCGGGCGAGGCGAGCAAGCACGGGTTCGAACCGTCCGATGCGCAAGCGGCCGTCGACCGCGCGCGGGAGTTCAGCCACCTCGAGCCGCGCGGATTGCTGACCATGGCGCCCTTCGTGGATGACCCAGAAGAGACGCGGCCGGTTTTCGCCAGGCTTCGAGAACTGAATGAGGCCTGCGGCCTGCCCGAATTGAGCATGGGCATGACCAACGATTTCGAGGTGGCCATCGAGGAAGGCGCCACGCTCGTGCGCATCGGTTCGGCGCTGTTCGCCGAGTAAGCACGCGCCGGACGGAACAGGGGAAGCGACAGGGCCATTCGCCCTGGCAGGGGGTGTAGCGCAGTGGCAGTGCTCGAACAACTCGAGGCATTGGAAAAGGATGGCCTCGCCGACATCGAGGCAGCGCCCGACCTCAAGGCGCTTGACGGCGCCAGGGTTCGGTACCTTGGCCGCAAGGGACTGCTCACCGACATCCTGCGCGGCCTGAAAGACCTCTCGAACGAAGAGCGCCCTGCCGCGGGCCAGGCGGCAAACCGCGTGAAGGAGTCGCTGGCGGCCGCGGTCGATAAGCGCCAAGCCGAACTCGAAGAGGCGCAGGTGCGTGCGCTTGCCGAGACCAACCGGGCCGACCTAAGCCTGCCTGGGCGCCAGCCGCCCGTGGGCCGGCTCCATCCCATTACGCAAACCCTCGAAGACACGCTCGAGATCTTCGCGGAGATGGGCTTCCAGGTAGCCACCGGTCCCGACATCGAAACCGAATACTACAACTTCGACGCCTTGAACACGCCGGAGGATCACCCCGCGCGCGACCTGCACGACACCTTCTTCGTGCGGC
>CAZLBS010000605.1:0-2513 GCA_964557505.1 uncultured Nitrospiraceae bacterium
GGATTTCGCCATCTTCAATGACGGCGCTGCCCGCTGTCCCGTGCACCTCGACGCGCGCAGGATGGCCTGGGTAAATGGCCGTGCTGCCTTCGATGACGCCTTGGGCCCCGCTTTCGAAGGTGATGAGCGCCGTGGCAATGTCTTCGACCTCGAGACCTTCATGGGCGACGCAGCCCGTCTTGGCATAGACGCTCACGGGAGCGCCCATGAACCACAGCAGCAGATCGATTTGGTGCACGCCTTGGTTCATGAGCGCGCCGCCGCCATCCAGCTTCCAGGTGCCCCGCCATGCCCCGCTGTTATAATAGGCCTGCGAGCGGTACCATTTGATGTACGCATCGCCAAGCACGAGCTTGCCGAAGCGGCCCGATTCGATGGCTTTCTTTACCTTGCGGGGACCGCTGGCGAAGCGGCTTTGAAAGATGCACCCCAAGTGGACCCGCGCCTCGGCGACCGCATCCAAAATGGTATCGATGCGCTTCGTCGTCACCTCGAGCGGCTTCTCGCTGAGGATGTGTTTTCCCGCGTGAGCGCAGTCGACCGCCATCTCCATGCGCAGGCCGGTCGGCACGCACAAGGTCACCGCTTGAATGTCCTCGCGCGCGAGCATCTCCTTGTAATCCGTCGTGTAATCGGCGCCGTATTGCCCCGCCAGCTTCTTGGCGCTCTCTTCGCGAATATCGGCGACGCACACCAACTTCGCATCGGGCACGTCGTTTATGGCCGCCGCGTGCACGGGCCCTATATTCCCGCCTCCGATAATGCCGTAGCCTACTGTTGCCATTGCACCCCCCTTTGCCTTCGGAATTCATGGACAGCAAAAAGATACCAAATGCGCCCGGCATTGTGCAGAGGCTCCGCCGGGTGACATAACCGGGCGGGGAGGATTGAATGCAAGGGGGAGCGGGTTAGCCGATAACATGACACAAAGGACCAACGACATGAGCAGCTATATGCTTTCGCTTTCGATTGCCGCGGGCATGCTTGCCGCGAACGCCGCCGGCGCATTGGATTATGGCCCATACAACGAGGTGCTTCAGACATACGTCAACGAGCGCGGCATGGTCGACTATAAGGCGCTGAAGGCGAACCCCGGGCAGCTGAATGCCTTTCTCGACAACGCCGCGACTCTTGAGCGCTCCACCTACGAAAGCTGGAGCGATGACGCCAAGATTGCCTTTTGGATCAATGCCTACAACGCGTACACCCTAAAGGCCATCATCGAGCACTATCCAATTGAGGCGGGCTTGATTGGCGGGCTGCGCTTTCCGGACAACAGCATTCGGCAGATTGATGGCGTGTGGACCGGGCTCGAGTGGGAGGTCATGGGCGAGATGCTCACGCTCGACGCCATGGAGCATGAGATTCTGCGCAAGGAGTTTAAAGACGAACCGCGTGTCCACGCAGCATTGGTGTGCGCGGCGATGAGTTGTCCGCCCCTCCGCCGCGAAGCCTTCACGGGAGAACAGCTGGACGCCCAACTCGACAATCAAATGCGCGAGTGGATGTCTCACCCCGATAAATTCGCCATTGACCGGGAGAGCAACGTGGTTCATCTCTCGAAAATCTTCCAATGGTTCGGCCGGGATTTTCTGAATGGCTACGCGACGGAAACGGAATTTCAGCAATTCAGTTCATCCCAGCGCGCTGTTCTCAATGCGGTAGCCGAGGCGTTGCCGGACGAGCAGGCCACATACCTCCGCGAAGGCGATTACACGATCGAGTACCTGCCCTACGATTGGAGCCTCAATGAACAATCGTAAGCACGCACGCGGCCTATAGTGAGGCGATTAATTGATGCGTACCGGCGAGCAAGACTCGACACAAGCCGCAGGCCCGAAGTGGCTCCGGCCCGCGCTCTTCGGCGCGGTCCTGATCATGCTGGCTTGCCTCTTCTATTTCCTGCCTCTCAACGAATGGATTCGCACGACGCTTCAGTTCATTCGCGACGACCTTGGCGTCATTGGGCCAGTGGTGCTGGTCGTGGTATACGTGGGCGCGGCCATGGCACTCATCCCTGGCTCGCTGCTGACGCTCGGGATCGGCTTTCTGTACGGCGTTGTCTGGGGAACTGTTTTAACAAGTGTGGCGTCGACCTCCGCGGCCACGGCCGCCTTTCTCGTTGGCCGGTATGCCGCGCGCGGCTGGGTGGCCAAGCAACTCGAGAAGAATGCTTCCTTCAAAGCCGTTGATGATGCCATCGCGCGAGAGGGAGCCAAGATTGTTTTGCTGACGCGTCTGTCGCCGGCCTTCCCTTTCACGCTGCAGAACTACTTGTACGCGCTGACGAAGGTCAAGCTTTGGCAATATGTCCTCGCTTCATGGGTCGGCATGCTCCCGGGCACGGTGATGTACGTGTATCTCGGTTCGATTAGCGGCGATCTCGCAACCCTTGGCACAGGCGACCGCGCACGAACGCCGGGAGAATGGGCGTTGCTCGTGGTGGGGCTCGCCGCGACGGTCGCGGTCACCGTATTCGTCACACGGCTTGCGCGCCGGGCGCTTCGCGAGCG
>CAZLBS010000606.1:0-2504 GCA_964557505.1 uncultured Nitrospiraceae bacterium
CACAGTGCCGACCTTGCCCCGCCTGAGCGGCGCATCATCGAGGCGGGCTACCGCGCCGGCGAAATCCGGGTGCTGGTATCGACGAGCACCTTGGCGCAAGGCATGAACCTGCCCGCGCAGAATGTGTTCATCGCGCCGGATAAATGGCGCTACGACCCGCGCTTCGGCATGCCCTGGAAGACGCCTGTGCTCCGGGGCGAATACGAAAACATGGGCGGGCGCGCCGGACGTTATGGCGCGGGCCTGCCCTTTGGCCGGGCGATGCTCGTCGCCGCGACGCCCTTCGACGAGGAAACGCTCTGGCGGCGCTATATCGAGGGGCAGCGCGAAGGCATCACGCCGCGCCTCGCCGAGGCCCCGCTCGAGGACTGCATCACGCGGCTTATCGCGGGCAAGACCTGCGGCTCCATCGAGAGCTTGCAGGCCTTTCTCGAAAGTACGCTGAGCGGGCATTGGGTCTGGCGCGAAATGTATACGCACGGCGAAGTGGCGCACCGCATTCGGGCGGCCGTAATGAAGGCCTGCGAGGCGGGGCTGATCGAATCGCAGCGGGACGATAAGCTCGACATCACGGCGCTGGGGCACGCCGCGGCGGCGAAAGGCATCCGGCTGCAAACCGCGCGGGACCTGGCCGATTGGCTCCGCGTCTCCATGCAGCGCGCGTGGCATCCGCTCGACTTGCTGCTGGCCGCGGGACTCACCGCCGATGGCCGCTTGCTCCATGTCGCCTTTACCGCGCGCGAATACGACGAGGCGGATTATCCCGGGCAGATACGCGCGCGCACGCATGGCGAGCCGCTCGATGCCGATGTGCCGCTGAACCGCTTTCGCAACAGCCCGGCGCAGCCCTTCTTCGATGAGGTGCGCGCGATGAAGGCCGCGCTGTTTCTCTCGGATTGGATGGACGGCGCGCCGCTCTTCCAACTGGAAGAGACCTACCGGGTGCTCGCGGGGCAAATCATGGCGGCGGCCGATCAATGGAGTTGGCTGGCCGATGCCGCCGCGGCCCTTGCCCAAGCCATGGGCGCCGGCGGCGCCACTGCCGAGCGGCTCGAGGATTTTGCCGTCCGCGTGCAATTTGGCTTGCCCGAAGAGCTGCTGCCGCTGCATCGCGCGCGGCTCGAGGGCATGAGGCGGGCGCACCTGCTCGCGCTCTACGCGGATGACCTGCACACACCCGAGGCGCTGCGTGAACTGGAACCGCGGGCCTTGACCCATTGCCTGCCGCTCAGCATCGCGGAGCCGCTCACGGCCTGGGCAAAACGAACGGCTGAACCGCCCCCAGCCCCGCCGCACGCGGAGCAGACGCGGCTCATTGTCGACATGCGTCAGCCCGATGCCATTACGTTCGACGGTCAGACCGTGCCGCTGCAGGCCAAGCAATTCCAACTCATCGCCCTGCTTGCGCGTCATCCCGGCGAGTGCGTGCCGTACGACGCCATCTACGATCACATCTGGGGAGAACTCATCGTCGAGCAAGACCAAATGCGCTTCCAGAAACGTAAGCTCTTGGCCGCCATCCGCACGGTGTGTCCTGATGTACCGCCGATTGTGCGCACCATCGCCAAGCGTGGCTTCGTCCTAGACCTGCCCGCGGCAAGCGTCCGCCTCATCGAGCGCCGGGAAACCCAGGCAGCTTAACCAAAGAGGCCGCCGAGGACGCAGATGCAGAAGAAAAGAATGAAGCCGTGCGCTATCGCCAGAATGGATTGACAATGGCGCCCGCGATACATACGCTACTGGATATAGATAAGAAGCCAACCCTGCCAATGCCTCACGTCCCGGCGCTCGCGGACCGCATACTGTTCTCAGACCGTCCGCGAATGCAGTTGCGTACGATGGCGTTGTTGATTGCTTCGCTTATCGCGCTCGACGTATTGGCTGCTCAATATGTTTTCTTGATGCAAATATTCTATGTGTCGAACTCTGACAGTCAATTGTTTTTCTCAAGCGCAGATGGTTTTGGGTATGCCTTATTTTTTTTCTTTGCAGCAAAAACACTGGTTTTCAGCGTCCTCGCCCTTGTTCTATGGCGGCGGGCAGGCACAGGTGCACACGCCATCCGCACGGCCGGCGCCGTGTGGCTGATAGTGGGCATGTGCCTCCTCACGCTGTACGGCATCTCGGATTGGGAGTTGCGAACCTATGCGCTACCCGGCATGCAAACAGAGCTGCAACAAGAGGTTTCCGAGCTATTGGGCGCATTTACCTCTGCGCCTTACGTGCGACCGGCTCTCTATGTCCTTGTGGGCTGCGCACTCCTTCTGAATCATCGTCTAGCTCCAATTGCTGGACTGGCGGCTGCATGCCATGAACTGTATTTGTGCGCCCGCTGTATTTGGCGTGCTTTCGCCCCTTCAACGGCCCCTCAACTCACGACTCTAGAAGATGGAACGCAGATGCTCGTGGCTACTTACAATATCTTTCCCCCGCCCTGGCTCACTCATTCCATCTGGCTAGAGCGAATTAACTTTGCATACATACGATTGAGTGATGAAAAAAGC
>CAZLBS010000607.1:0-2501 GCA_964557505.1 uncultured Nitrospiraceae bacterium
TGTTGGCGGGGCTGCGGGGCCGTACCAGGAGGAGTCCCCTTTCTGGAAGTTGCCGCCACCGAAGGGCGACCAGCACCCGCTGGCTAGACACGCAAGAACGGCCACGGTTGCCAAGGGCAACCGCCGCCGGAGTGAAGCCTTATGCTTTTGCTCTGTTACAACCGGGTTGTGCGAGCGCAGCGTCCGTTATTCCAAGATGCGCAACAGCCGCTGGGCCACCTCGCGCAGGACTGTTGGTTCTTGGAACTCGCCTCGCTCGAGCGCCTGCCGGGCCTCCTCGACCCGATCCACTCGAATGTCGTCCTGCTGGCGTGCCACCTCTTGCAGACGGGCAGCGTCTTGCGCGCGCGATGCTTCGCCGCTAATCTCGACGCCATCTTGCCCCTGCCGAGGCTCGACGGTGGCCGACTCGCGGTCCCGGTTGCGCACATCGGACGGCCGCTGCTCTGGGGCAGGACCACCAACGCCGCCTATACCTTGTATACCGCTCATCGTTCCTTACCTCTCCGTAGAATTTGTGCTGACCCATCCCTGGGCCAGTCCTGTCGCTACCGGATCTATCGGCAGCCGCCACGCAAAACTTTAGCAGGGCGAGTCCCTGTTCCGAAAGTTGCTGCTATGAGCCTACCATGACTGGACTTAAATGGCAATAACTGTTGACAAGTCAGGCCGGAATTCCAGGGACGGGGCCCGCGAGCGGGTGCGGGGGCGCGTTCCGTGGGATGGCGGCAGTGTTGGCGGCGGCTGTTGTCTTGACTATTTCGCGGCGGCGTAGGCCGGCGATTCGGTGCTGGCGATATAGGCGTCAATGGATTCGCGTAGAGTGCGCCAAATCCAGCGGCGCTTTTCGTCGTCGCATTCGAGCAGGGTTACGCGAAACCCTTCATGGCGGCAATAGAAGCCGGTAAGTGGAACGACGACGATTCCCGTCGCGCCCATGAGGTAGTAGACGAAGCGCTTATCCGGCGGCACATCCTGGACCTGGCTCTCAATGTAGGCGCGGACGGTTTCGTCTTCGATGGGCAGGGTCTGGTGATTGTTGAGCACGCCTGGCTTGAACATGAGGGTGAAGTACAGTGCTCCGCCGGGCATGTTGGCGATGACATGATCGCAACCGTTGAAGGCCTCGTGGCATTCTCGCGCCCGTGCCTCGAACATCTTCTCGCGGGTGGAGAGGTGCTCCTTGTACCGCGCGTCGCCCATGATGATGGGAATCGACATTTGGGGCAGGGTGGTACTGGACACTTCGAGGCGCTTGGCCGCCAAGATGCTATTGACGTAGGTGCTGAAGTTTTCGTCGCGCCCGCGGTTCAGAACCTCGATCCAGCCGCATCGCGAACCGGGCCAGGGATACTCCTTGCTCACGCCGCGCATGGCGATCGCGGGGACGTCGCCAATCCATTCGCTCGTGTGCAGGTGCGCGTTGCCGTTATAGACGATGTGCGCGTAGATTTCATCGGTAATGAGCATGATGTCATGCTGACGTGCGATCTCGGCGATCTCTTCTAGCATGTCCCGCGGGTACACGGCGCCGGTGGGGTTGTCTGGCGAAATGATCAAGATGCCCGCGATAGAGTCGTTGTACTTCACCTTGTTGCGGATATCCTCGACATCAGGCATCCATCCGTTGTACGGGTCAAGTTCGTAGGTGACGTGACCATAGCCTGAGTGTGCCGACTCTGCGGAACTGTGCGTACTGTATGCTGGGGAGGGCCCGAGGATGCGAGCCTCGCGGCGCAAGAAGCCGTACACTTTCGAAACGGAATCGCCCACGCCATTGAAAAAGATGATGTCGTCAGGCGTGATTTGCACCCCGTGCCGGGCGTTGACGTTGCTGGCGAGGAATGCCCGGGTTTCCGGCACCCCGGCCGTGTCGCAGTAGCCCCAGGTCTTGGGGTCCTGGGCCAGCTCCTGCACGGCATCGCGCATCCACGGGGAG
This sequence comes from uncultured Nitrospiraceae bacterium, assembly GCA_964557505.1. Classification (GTDB taxonomy): domain Bacteria; phylum Hydrogenedentota; class Hydrogenedentia; order Hydrogenedentales; family CAZLBS01; genus CAZLBS01. The sequence goes on from CAZLBS010000607.1 coordinate 1,940, forward strand.
GGGGCATCGCCCTTGTTGATGGGGTCGCCAATGTTTTCCCAGGTAATCTCGACGCCCATGCGCCGCAACTCATGGCCAACGGCCACGATCTCGCGGATGGCGTAGGTGAGGCTTTTCGCCCCCACATGAATGATGTCTCGGCGCATGCGTTGCTCCCGTTGCGCGTGCATAAGAATACAGGGTCCGTGCGGTGTCCGCGGCCGGTGCGCCTCCCCGAAAGGCGCTTCCCGCGGCAAACGCTCCATAGTCTACGCCCGCTTCCCACACCCGTGCAAGGGTTTATGCGCATTTTGCCGAAGAGCCCGCAAGTTGAGCCTTCACGGGCATTTCGCTACCCTATAGGCGGTCTCACGCGGCAGGCCTGCCGCAGTCCGAAACTGGATGGGGGAGGGGTCCCTCCAGGCATCTCATGACAAGGGAGTACTTCATGGCAGGGGATTCCGCTGGAAAGCGCGCGCTCGTGACGGGGATCACGGGGCAGGACGGCTCGTATCTCGCTGAACTGCTGCTGGAAAAGGGCTACGAGGTCTATGGCGTCGTCCGCCGCTCGAGCACCGAGAAT
>CAZLBS010000608.1:0-365 GCA_964557505.1 uncultured Nitrospiraceae bacterium
GCACGACATGACCGAAGCGCTGACAATGGCCGACCAGGTCGCGGTGATGAACGCGGGCGAAATCGTCTCCGAGGGTAGCCCGGGCGACATGCTCAGCGATAACCAGCCGGAGTACGTCCGCGCGCTCGTGGGCACCTGCATGCGGCAGGCCGATGAACTCGAGGCGATTGCGCGGGGCCGTGCCGATGCTTGAGCAGGTATCCCAGCAACTCGACAAGCTTCCGGACTACCTCGGCGGGCACATGCGCCTTACGCTCATGGCCCTGGGCATCGGCATCGGGGTGAGCGTGCCGCTTGCCATGGTTTGCGTGCGCGTGCGGCGGATCCAGACGGGCGTGTTGTCCGTGGCCAGCGTGCTGCAGACA
>CAZLBS010000608.1:375-2495 GCA_964557505.1 uncultured Nitrospiraceae bacterium
ATCCCGAGCCTGGCCCTGCTCGCGCTCATGGTTCCGCTGCTGGGTGAGATCGGGTTTTTGCCCGCGCTTATAGCGCTCGTGCTCTACAGCATCCTTCCGATGCTGCGCAATACCGTCACCGGGCTCGAGGACACCGATCCTGCCCTCATCGAGGCGGCGCGTGGTATCGGGATGACCGCCGGGCAGATCCTGTGGCAAGTGCAACTGCCACTCGCCGCGCCCGTTATCATCGCCGGCATCCGCACGGCCACCGTGTGGGTCGTCGGCATTGCCACGTTGTCCACCCCGGTCGGCGCGACCAGCCTCGGCAATTACATCTTCTCCGGCCTGCAGACGCGCAACTGGACCTCCGTCCTCGTCGGATGCGCGGCCGCCGCGGCCCTGGCTCTCGTGCTCGATGGGCTCATCCGCCTGATGGAGTTGGCCGCCCAGCGCCGCAGCGCCCGCGTTGCCATCGCCGCGGGCGCCGGGCTGCTTCTCGTAGTCATTGGCGGGCTGACCCCCATGGCCATCAGCGCGATGCGCCAGCCTGCCGGGGAAAGCATTGTGATTGCGTCGAAATCCTTCGCGGAGCAGCGGATCTTGGCCCAGGTGCTCGAGGCGGCCTGCGAAGCGCAAGGCCTGTATGCCCGTACCCTCGATGGACTCGGCACCAACGTGGCCTTCGATGCCTTGCGGCTTAACGAAATCAGCGCTTACGTGGATTACTCCGGCACGCTCTGGACGGAGATGATGAAGCGTGAAACGAATCCGGGGCGGGAGGAAATCCTCAACCGCGTGACGCAATGGCTCCGGGAAGAGCACGGCATCGTCAGCCTGGGGGCCCTGGGATTTGAAAATGCCTACGCCCTTGCCATGCGCAAAGAGCAGGCCGCACAACTCGGCGTTACCAGTATTGCGGAACTCAGCGTGAAGGCGCCGCAACTCGTGATCGCGGGTGACCTCGATTTTTTCGACCGCCGCGACTGGTTCAGCGTGCGCGACACGTACAACCTCGAATTCCAACGGCAGGTCTCTATGGACGCTGCCCTCATGTACGAGGCCATCCGCGAAGGCCAGGTCGATGTCATCAGCGCTTACACCACCGACGCACGCATCCGCGAATACAACCTGGCGCTGCTCAAAGACCCGAGCGGCGGCCTGCCGCCCTATGACGCCATGCTCTTGCTGAGTCCTCAAGCCGCGGAGAATCCGGAAGTAGTCGCCGCTCTCCAGACCCTCGTCGGCGCCATCGACAATGCAACCATGCTCGAAGCCAACAGCCGCGTCAGCCTCGACGGCGCTTCCATCGCAACGGCCGCCGAAGAGTTGGCGAAGAAGCTGGGCGTGGGGGAGTAGGGGGAAAGCCACTCCGTGCTCCTATGGGAACACGGAGTGGTGGAGAAGCTCTACTGACCTGCTGCTGCCGCCTCCGTCATGAAGCCGCCCTCTTGCCAGTTCGGGTCTTCATAGGTGAAGGGCATTTCCACGGGCACGAATCGAATAGGGGTCGTGAAGCGCTGGGGGGCGCCACTTGGTGAGTCGTAGGTCAATTCGATGAAATAGGCCGTGAAGCCCTGAACGGGTGCCGGCACCTTCGCCTCGTAGGCAAAGGGGGTAATGCCTTCGCCCGAGCCGGTCTCCGTAAGGGTGCCTCGCGCGCTTGCTTCACCAACCGTGACGGCCTCGTACAGCGGACCGCGCTCGATACGAAAATCACGCGACTCCGGGTTGTTCCCGACCCACAGGGTTACCGTTTCCGGCTCGGTGTCGGTCATCACTTCGATGGTGTTCGCGTCGGGAAAATCCCAGCGGTAGGCAGGCATGTCCTCCTCGTTCAGGATGGCGTGCATGAACGCGATGACACTCTCGATAGCGGTCCGGTTCAACCCGTGGCCGGCGTTCGGCACGTAGCGCAGCCGCGTGAGGCCCGGCAGGTCGTCGATGTAGAACTGCGACGAATCGGGAACGAAGAATTCGTCCTGCGAGCCGTTCAGGATGAGCTTTGGCATGGTGAAGCGCTCGCGCATTTCGTATGGCTCCACGATGTCCATCAACGCGGCATACTCCGGCGTCTGCATGCGCGGCATGATCTCGTATTGCTCGTAATCGCTTACGGCCTCGGCATAGCCGCCGTACAC
>CAZLBS010000609.1:0-2489 GCA_964557505.1 uncultured Nitrospiraceae bacterium
TCGACGTTCTCTTCTTCATTAAAGGCGGGGATAACCACCGTCACCCCGGTGCGGGTGCTTACGGCCTTGCCGCCTTCTAGCTGGGAATGTGGCAGCCCGGTCACCATCCAGCGGACTAACTGTCCAGCCAATAGCGCCGCAAATGGCGCTGGGCATCATGGTAGGCTTCCCGGCTGTGCAGCATGCGCCAGTTGTCCCACAACAACACATCGCCGGTCTTGATGCGCGCCTGAATTGCATGCTGCTCGAAGTAGGCCATGGCCCGCTGGCAGATTTCGAGCGTGAAGGCATCGGCATGTTCCTCTGCGCCGTCTGCCTGAGCCGAGTAATCGCCGAAGCGCAGCAGGTTGTAGCTGAACCGAAGCATGGGGCCGCGCCCGCCGTAATCCTCGGTGAAGATGGGGGAGTCGACATGAAAGGGACGTTCGGCGTGGATTCCCTGTTTGGAACCGAACCGGTAGATGCGCGCCGCCAACTCGTCACGAAGGCGTGGCTCGAGCGTCTCGACGAAGGCATAGCCATCTGCGAGCAAGGTTGCCCCGCCTCCGCATGAGGCCGCGTGCACGCCGTAAAGCGCCATCGTATGAGGCGGCGTCAGCATGTCGCTTCCGTCAGTATGCGGGGGGATGGCATTGGTGCTCTTCGAATCACTGAAACTGTTATAGCCCTGAGCAGCCTTGACGGAATATACGTATTCGCCGTTGTACTGCGGCATGATGGCGCCGAACTGGGCGATGAAATCGCGCAACGGGACGCCTTGTGGACGCTCTTCCGGGGGCAGCAACGCAAACCCGTGCGCGGCGAGGGAAGCCTTCGCGGCCTCCACATACGGCTCGATGTCCACGCCGGCCTTCTGTCGCCATGTGCCGCCTGCCTTGTCGAAGGGGGTGCTGCCCGGCGGCGTCCAAGGACTCGCCGCACCGGTGCCGTCGTCTGCCATATCGTTGGCCATGGGCGCGCTCTCGATTCGAATCGCATCAAGGGCGCGCTCCGCGTTGGCCACGGCCTCGGCCCGGGTAGCCCCTTCGACTAGGACATAGCCGATGCCATCCCGGGTTACGCAGTCCACCGTCGGTTCAATGACATCGCCGGGTTTCACATGAATGGCGGCATCACGCACCCCTGGCAGGGCCCGTGCCTCTTCTTCACCATCCACGCGCTGCACGACGCCCGGTTCCGCGGGCGCCCAATAGATGGCGCTGCCGCGCTCGTATTGCCGGCTGCCGGCAGGGGCGCAGCCTACTGCGATGCGCAGGGCGTCCGCGATAAAGTCCCAGCCATAGGCCAGAGGAATCAGATCCGTCGGGATGCGGGCGCCGCCGGGGCGGCCGGCCATTTCCACGATGCGCGGCCCTTCAGCCGACAGAATGACTTCGCAGTGGGTCGTGCCATTCTCGAAACCAACGGCGGCAAGTGCCTCGGCAACCGTCCGTTCGAGCAGCGCAACAGCTTCATCCGAAAGGTCTGGCGGCATAAACAGGCCAAGGTCATAACGGTTCGGCGGGGCGCTTCGAATCTTGTGCGTAATGCCGCCCAGCAGGTAGCGGCCCTTGTACACGAGCACATCGACGCCAAACTCGTCGCCTTCCATGAAGGACTCGATGAGCACCTCGTCGATCCGCGAGCGCACGAAAGCGTTTTGGAAGGCGCCGGGCAGGCTTTCCGTGTGGTCGACACGCTGCACGCCCTTGCTCGCGTTGCCATCGGCTGGCTTGACGATGATGGGGAATCCAATCTCAGCTGCGGCCGACATGGCCTCATCTAAAGAGCGCACGCCCGCAAATTGCGGGCCGGGCAATCCCTTTGCTGCAAGCCTCTGGCGCATGGCGCGCTTGTTGCGCATACGCTCGGCCACGGGGATAGGAATGCCCGGCAGCCCGAGCATCTCGGCGGCTTCGGCCACGGCTTCGACGGCCAACTCAGCTGCCGGAAAAATGCCATCGACGCGCTGCTCTCGGGCGAGCGCGGCGAGCGCTTCGGGGTCTGTGATGTTGATAGCACGGCCGGGGCCGGCGAGCTTGAGGCCGGGAGCGGCTGGGTTGGCGTCCGCCGCAACCGCGGTCCAGCCCATTGACCGCGCCGTCTCAATCATGCCCACCTGGTTTGCGCCGGCTCCCGCAATCAGAATCCGCTTGCTCATAGGTCCCTTTTGAGCGCTGCCTAGCCGCGCCATCGCTCCGGCAGCATTGAAGATAAGGTTTTACCAAAAATCCACGCGAGTTCGTCCGGACCGAACCCGTAGCGTGCCAGCAACTCCCGGTCCGCCTGATAGCAAGCGTTCATGTCCGCCTGCGGGTGATCCGAACCCCATACTATGCGATGCGCCCCTACTTTTTGCAACACAAAAATGAACTGTTCCTCGAAGGGGGTATCTGCAAAATACCGAAGAATTGAAGACACTTCTAGCACCACGTTGTCGTTGGCGATGCAGACTGCCAGCGCGTCCAGAAAGTGAAGGCCGCCCGCATGCGTCATGAATAGCTTGGCCC
>CAZLBS010000610.1:0-2489 GCA_964557505.1 uncultured Nitrospiraceae bacterium
ACGCCTTCCTCTTCAGGCCCCACGGTATAGACCGGGCCGCCAGTGGCGAACCACACGCCGATGATCACGATTAGGGCAGCAAGGATGAGCCATCGCGGATCGAAGTTGAGGTTGAGTTGAGGGCCATCGCCCCCGCCGCCGACATCAATGATGTCTGGCCGGCGGCCTTTCTTTTCAGCCATGTACATAGTCTCCCGGAGCGTTGTGGATGCGGTGCGGCAGTTCTCGCCATGCACCGCGCATAAGGAGCGGCAGCCCGCACGCCCTTTTATGAACCCTACTCTTCATCGTGGGCACGTGCAACCGCTCGAATGGCCTAACGCCTGCGGCGGCAGTCTTCGTTCCGCTGAAACCGCTCTTGCCTATGCGGCGTCTTGCTGACCGTCCAGCGTTATGGAAGGACCACATCATGAGGCATCAGTCATATGTCCCGGCGGCACGTTGCTTTACGATGCTCACCGTTGCCCTGCTGCCGCTAGCCCCTGGCGCGAGTCATGCACAACCAGGCATTGAGGTGCGGGGGCAGCACTTCGTCGATTCGCAGGGCAGGCAGGTCATCCTTAGAGGGCTCAACGTCATCAACAAGTCCAAAAAGGAGCAGTACCGGCTATGGCATCAGCCCGAAGATTTCGCGGCCATGCATTCCTGGGGGATGAACTGCATACGTCTCGGCATCCTATGGGACGGCATCGAACCCGAGCCGGGGGCGTATGACGAAACGTACATTGAGTACATTCGCAGCGTGATTCGCATGGCTCGAGCGCACGATATCTTCATCGTGCTCGACATGCATCAAGACTTGTTCAGCGTCTTGTACTCGGATGGCGCCCCCGAGTGGGCCACCCTCCACGAGGATTTGCCGCATGTGAAGGGCGAGGTATGGAGCGACGCCTACATGCTGAGTCCAGCCGTGCAAGCCGCGTTCGACAACTTTTGGGCCGACGCCCCAGGCCCAGGCGGCACGGGCATTCAGACACGCTATGCAGCAATGTGGGCGCACGTCGTCAAGGCACTGGGCCGTGAACCGAACGTCATCGGGTATGACCTGATGAATGAGCCGTTCCCGGGTTCAGCGGTCTCGCAGATGCTCCCCAACCTCGCGGCGAGCGGCGCCCTCGATGCGCTGGCGAACTGTCTTGACAGCCCAAGCGGCGTGGTCCATCTCATGACCCTGTGGAACACCATTGAAGGCCGCGCGCGCATTCTGGATTGTTTCGCGGACGTAGACTTGTACCAGCAGTTTCTCGAGGAGATTCTCAAGCCCATCAGCCAGCCCTTCGAGCGGGAGCGCCTGCAGCCCATGTATCAGCGCGTGCGGGATGCCATTCGAGAGCACGATGGCACGGGCATCATCTTCATGTGCCCGGCCTACCAGACCAATGGCGGGGCGCCCAGCGCGTTGAAGCCGCTCACGGCGGCAGACGGCACGCGCGACCCTCAACAGGCCTATGCGCCGCATGGATACGACTTGGTCGTAGACTCTCCAAACCTTGCGCAATCCAACGCCGCCCGCGTGGCGTTCATCTTCGAGCAGCATGCCAAGACTGCTGACGCGCTCGGCATGCCCATGCTCGTAGGAGAGTGGGGGGCATTCTATACGGCAGGCCCGGAAGTGAAGCCGGCAGTTCGGCAGGTGACGCAGGCCCTCGAACGCCATCAGGCCAGCGACACGTACTGGGAGTATTTCAGAGAGCTGCCTGATGCCGCATACCTGCCGCTCCTTGTGCGTCCGGCGCCGCTGCGAATCAGCGGGAAGCTGACCCGTTGGACCACCGATCCGGCCGAGGAGACCTTCACGATTGAGTGGGAAGAGGACCCGGCTGTGACGGCGGAATCGATCATCTACGTACCAGCGCCATATGAGGACGCATTGATCTTGGAGCCCGAGGGAGCGGGTTTCCGCCGCGCTAATGTCAGCCAAGACACGGGTCGCACGCGTATCGCGATTCCCCCCACGGGACAGCAAGGCATCAGGGTTTTGCGGGGCGGCAAGTAGGGCCACTTGCCCGCGTGACTGCTCAGCCGGTACTATCGCTGCATGAGCACAACACTACAAAACACCCCCGTTATCGAACCCATTCGGTGGACCGATGGACGCCTCTTCATCCTCGACCAGACCCGGCTGCCGGTCGAGTCCGTCGAAATCGAACTCAACACCCTGGAGCGCGTGTGGGAAGCCATCAAAATGCTGCGCGTGCGCGGCGCTCCCGCGATCGGATGCACCGCCGCTTTCGGCATCATCGTGGCGCTGAATGAGCGTGCCGCCGTCACGGAGCAGGTCATCGCGATGACGGTACGGGAAGCTGCCGATCACTTAGCGTCCTCGCGCCCGACTGCCGTCAACTTGTTCTGGGCGCTCGATCCCATTCGCGGCGTGCTCGAGGCCAATCTCGGTACCGAGAACGCATCCGCCCTGCGCCAGCGGCTCGAAAATGAAGCGCTCCGAATCTTTGAGGAGGACAAGGCCACCTGCCGCCGCATCGGCGACC
>CAZLBS010000611.1:0-2485 GCA_964557505.1 uncultured Nitrospiraceae bacterium
CCCGGCATGGGCCGATGCGGGCGTCATTTGCCCGTGGGCGCATTATGTTTTTCATGACGACAAGCGCATGCTCGATTACTGTTATCCATCGATGGCGGCCTGTGTCGAGTATCAGCGCAATGCCCAAGAAGGCCTGGTGCGGCGCGAAAAGCTGCACAACAATTTTGGCGACTGGCTCAGCATCGACGACGACACGGACAAGACGCTGCTGGCCACGGCTTACTTCGCTTATTCGACGAGCATCGTCAGCCAGGCGGCAAGCGTGGTTGGGAGAGAACATGACGCGGAGCACTATGCCGCGTTATACGAAGACATCAAGTCGGCATTCAACGAGACCTTCTGGAAGATCAACGGCACATTGGCGAGCGACAGCCAGACCTCCTATGTCTTGGCGCTGAGCTTCGGCCTGCTCGACGGCGAGCGCCGCGACAAAGCCATCGCGCGGTTGATTCAGCTCATCGAAGATCGCGGCGATCACCTCTCCACCGGCTTTAATGGAACCGCCTATTTGATGCCGCTTCTGACCGAAATTGGCCATACGGACAAGGCGTATACGTTGCTGCACAACACGACGTTTCCATCTTGGGGCTATACCATCGAGCACGGCGCCACGACCATGTGGGAGCGGTGGGACGGCTACACCGATCACAAGGGATTCCAGGACCCGGGCATGAATTCGTTCAACCATTATGCCTTTGGAGCCGTAGGCGAGTGGATTGCGCGCACGGTCTGCGGCATCAACTTCGATCCGTCGCGCCCGGGCTTCAAGCATGTGCGCATTGCGCCGCGGCCGGGCGGAAAGATCACCGAAGTGGACGCAACATACCGCAGCGTGCGCGGTCCGGTACGCGTAGCGTGGAAGCAGGATGGCCCGTCGCTTCACCTCACCTGCGAGATCCCGCCGGGGATGACGGCGGTCTTTGACCTGCCAAGCATGCCCCCGCGGGAAGCCGGCAGCGGCATGCATCAGTTCACCGTTTAGATTTGTGTTAGGGCGTAGGAAAGGCGCGGGGACCGTGCTATGCTCAACGCACTTGGTTGCAGGCGCAATGGCGCGCAAAAAGGGGAGCCGAACCAATGCTTCACATTACAAAACTACTACTATGTTGCATGATGACCATTACGGCAGCGGCGTGGGCGTGGGCGCTCGCGCCGGGGAGCTACTACGAAGTGGCCGTTTCTCTGGGTGAAGGCTTGACGATGGAAGATCTCGAGGCCATCGGCTTGGCCGATCTGCCGCGCAGCGGCCTCGAGCCAAGCGACCCAGACGCGGTGGTCGTCGGCATGGACCGCAGCGATGCCATCGCCCTGAAGCAAGCGGGCGAGGCGGTCGAATTGCTCAAGGGCTACACCGTGGCCGTGTTCACGCCGCAAAGCGTCAAACAGGGGACCATCAGCGTGTCTGGCTCGAACACAACCCCAGTAAGCGTGTCCGCCAACGGTTCTGATGAAGCAAGCGAATTCAGCACGATATTCATTGACGAGCCCATCGCTGAGGGCGCGGTCATCGAATCGGTCACGGCGAGCTATGACTTCTCAGTGGGATCTGGCGGCGATACGGAAGAATGGGTCGTTGCACTCACGACGAGCAGTGCCGGGCCGCAAGTCGTCCTGTTTGAAGGTTTCGGCGTCGGCGGAGGGCTCAGCGAATCAGGCACGGTCAGCGGCATCACTGCCTTTGCAGACAATGGAGAGTCGGTCAACCAGACGTACATCTTGGGAATGGGACCCGTCTTTTCGACCGCTACTACAAGCGCCACTATTAATGAGTTTGAGATAACGGTGTTCTTCGAGGAACCGCAACTTGGGCCTCCGGCGGACCCGGACAACACCCCGTTCCCGCCGGCTCCCCCTGGCTCGCCAGCTGTCGGCGGCCTCGGACTTGCCATTCTTGCGGGAGGCCTGGCAGCGCTCGTTGGCCGCAACCGCGGGCGCTAAACCGCCTTCTTGATGGCCTCGACCTTCTCTAGCAAGGTCTTGGCCTCGTCGACGGCTTTGGCCTGAGGCGCGAAGATAGGCGCCCGGGCCATAGCCACCCGCAAATCCTGCACGGCGTTTTGCCGGACGGAGCGCGCGGCGATATGCGCCAGGAATGAGTATAGCGCCAGTTCGGCTACGACGAGCAGCGTGAAGACGGTAAGCGCATGAAAGAAAAAAGTGCCCGGCAGCAAGACGGGTGAAAAATACGCGCCGACGATTTTGTAGCAGGTATACACAGCAAATATTAGAGGCCCGGCATCGAGCGCAAAGGCGATGGGCCAACTGGTGAGTTGCTGAGCGCGGCGCACCAGCCGGTCGCGGGCGGGGCCACTCAAGACCCCGTCGACTTCTTCTTGCACGGTGCGCGCAAATGCGGCAAACGCGCTCTCGCCGGCCTGCGTTTCAAAGCCGCTTTTCGCCAGCGCATAGGAGAGTTCGCTCGCGCGCGATTCGTACATGGATTCGAGATCCCGGGCGACCAGGACAAAGTCCTCTCGAAAGACCT
>CAZLBS010000612.1:0-2478 GCA_964557505.1 uncultured Nitrospiraceae bacterium
CCCGCCGCAAGCCCTTGGAAGGATGCGCCGCTGAGCACGAGGGCAAACGAAGTGAACAGACCCGAAAGAAAGATGGCCAGCGCCCCGGCGATGGCGCCGATGAGAAACACCCGTGTCGCGGGCGCTCGCTTGAGCCAAGGCCCGAGCAAGTAGTGGCAGAGCAGGGCAGGCAGGGCCATGGTGACCGTGTTGACCCCGAGCGCGCTGAAGCCGCCCATGCCCAAGACGAGGGCTTGCACCCCTAAGGCAACCAGAACTGCCGGCACCGCGGACCAGCCCAAGACAAGGCCGAGCAGGCCGTTCAACACCAGATGTGCCTGCACCGGGCCGATGGGCACGTGCACAAGGCCCGCCACGAAGAACGCCGCTGACAACACCGCCACGCGGGGCACGTCGTCGGCGTGCATCTTCTTGAGCCCGGCGGCCGTGCCGGCAATGGCGAGCGCTGCCCCGCCCGCGAGCACCGGCGCCGCCAATACGCCATCGGCTATATGCATGGATTGACCGCTTTCTTGAAGCCTAGCGCACCTCGAAGGTGAGCGTAGCCATGTATTCTTCGATATCGCACTTGTCCGCATACTCGGGGCGCGGGTCGCGCGTGGTCTCGGCCTTCACAAACCACAGCCCCTTTTCCGAAAGCGGCACTTCGGCGATGCCCTCGGCATTGGTCACGACTTGATGCGGAAAGGCGCTGCGCGGATAGTGAGCCGCCGGCCGCGCCTGCACCATCACGCCGGGCAGCGGCTCGCCCTCCATGACCACCATAAGCGGCAACGTGGCGCCATCCGCATGCGCCTCGGCGTAAGGATTCTCCATCGGGACCACCTCGAATGTATCGCCTATCGGTGCGGTGAAGGCATCCTCCGGGGCTTCGTCTGCCTGCAGCAGCGCTTTCGCGCGGAACTCGAAATAGCCGCTGTAGAGGATGTTCTCGAGCCCGGTCTTCGGGCCCGCGAATGATTTCTCCTGGCCGTCTTCTTCATACCAGGTGTAGAAATGATTCACATATGCGGCGTGGACGATATAGGGCCCTGGCGCGGGAGGAGACACCTCGGCGAACAGAAACCCGCCTTGATTGGGCTCGAGCGCGGTGCGCGTGCCATCGGCGGAGATGACGGCATATTCCCCAAGCTTGTCCGGATCGAGCGCTTCCTCGAGCGGATAAACATGCCCCCAGCCGATATACGCCGCGGCTTCCGACGGCATTGCCCCATGGTCCTCCGCTTGCAAGTCGAGCACGTAGTGCGTCAGGTGCACGGCGAAGAAATGGGCTTGCGCGAGAGGCGCGGCACAGGCCGCCGCAATAGTCAACAATGTGCGTATCACGAAACTCACAGCGAAACCTCCTTACGGGGTTGGCGACCAGCCGTTGAGGACGACGTTCTCGGAGAGCGGCCATGTCGCTTGGGCGCCGGGCTCAGCCGGATAGCGCACGAAATCCACATGACCGTCGAGATACAGGATGTTCGAGCCGCCTGGAATGTGGTTGAACTCAGTGAAGAGCACGCTGCCCGCTTCGGTACTGGCATGGTCCCACAATATGGGAATCGTGCTTTGCGCCTCGGATGAGGCCGCCGGGTTATTGATGTCGGTTATCAGAAAACGCTCGATCCCTTCCCGCAGATGATAAGCCGTGACGGTCTCGTCCGGGCAGCAGCCATTGATGAGCGTCTGCTCGACATCTTGATCGCGGGTGGACTGGGCGCGGTCATTCAATACCGCGGCGAGCAACTCCACGTTTTCCTCGGTCGTCGTCCATTCCCCCTGGACCACCTTGGGCATGTAGAAATAGCTGATGGCCTCGGCCGCCAGATACTGGCCATTGGCGCAGTCGTTCCCGTCGATGGGATAAAAGAGGGGGCTCACCGTCGTAAACTCCCCGCAGGGCGCCTGGTCGCCGTCGCGCAAGGGGTTCGATTCAGGCGACCAGGGATACCGGCCTGGGTCCGAGGGGCAAAACATAATGCGCCAGTCCGTCAGATACTCGGGATACAGCGCGAAACCGTCCGGCCCGGTACCAAAGCCCCAGATGCCGCAGTCCTCCGGGCAGTCCGCATAGTATTGATTGTCGACCAACAACTCGCCGCGCGATTCGTTGCTGTACATCTTCAAGATGATGCCGTACTGCTTCAGGTTGTTCTGGCAGCTCGAGCGCCGGGCCGCCTCGCGCGCGCGCGCCAACGCCGGCAGCAGAATCGCCGCCAAAATCCCGATGATGGCGATGACGATCAACAGTTCGATCAGCGTAAATCCCTGCTTGCGCATGCCCCAAGCCTGTCTGGTTGCGCTCGCCCCACTGCAAGCGCGTATGCAGGAACTTACATTGTTCATACGCCAAGGTCAAGCAAAACCACGCGGCACGCGTTAGAAGTCGGTGAGCTTTAGATGAGTCCGAGGGCAGCGTTGATGACGCGCTGGATGTCGACGGCATCGGTGACCCCGTCGCTGTTGACGTCCCCATCTCCGGCGATTCCAAGG
>CAZLBS010000613.1:0-2473 GCA_964557505.1 uncultured Nitrospiraceae bacterium
CCAGAAGGTCATGGTTTCCGCGTCGCCCGAGGGCGCGCGCCGGTGCGCCTCCGCGCGGAGCCGCTGCTTCATTTCCCCCGCGGCCTTTCGGGTAAACGTAATGGCGGCGATCGATTCAAGCGGCGTCTTGCCGGGTTCGTCCAGCAAGCCGGCGATTCGCTCGATGAGCACGCGCGTCTTGCCCGATCCGGCCCCGGCCATTACGCATACGCTAGCGGCGCGGGTGTCGATGGCCTCTTGCTGGGCGGGCGTAAATTTCATTCGTATGCTGCCCCTTCATCCTCCGCGGGCGCGTCCTTCTTAGGCGGAAAAGGCGGGCGCGGCTTGCGCTCGAGCCGGGCGGACTCATGCCGCAACACGCGCCGAAGTCCGCCGTAAATGGCGCCCGTCTCATAGACGTAAGGCGGAAAGCGTCCTTCTCGGATGCCAGTCAGGATTGCTCCGGCAGCTTCCCGAACGGTCTGCTCGCGGCTGGCCCATTGCTTGCCGATAGCATCGGCTTGGCGCTCCGTGCCGGGCTGCAGATACAGCGCTTCTGATATTGAGGTCCCCGCCAGGAGCTGTTCCTTCGCGGCAAGGGCGTAAAGCGCAAGCTGCATATACATCCCCGCGTTGAGATCTTTCACGCGCATACGGATTGACGACTTATAGTCGATGAGGCGCGCCGCGTTATGGCCGCTCATGTCAATGCGATCGATGCGCCCCCGAAGCGCCAGGGGGCCTGCCGGCGTGGTCAGCAGGAAAGGCGCTTCCTCGCCGAATGCCTGTTCAAAAAACTGCGGGCGCCATTGGCTCTCCGAACCCTTTTCCGACGCGATGATGATGTAGCGCGACAGCTGCTCGTAGAGCCGCCGCCCTTCCAGCTGCCATTCTGCATTGCTTGGGCCGCTGGCCAACGCCGTTTTCTCTTGCACCATTTGGTCAATAACGTCCGCAACCGTATCAAGAGCTTCGTGGTGGTCAATCTCTGAGAGCGAGAGTCCCGTGTAATGCTCATGAAACCGGCGCAAGGCGTCGTGCATCAGCGCGCCCCGCTGTGCTGCATCGAGCCCGTCCTGGGGCACGTCCAATTCGCGCACGCGCAGCACCTGCGTGACGAAGTAGGCGAGCGGACAATTGGCGTAGCTATCCAATTGCGACGCACTGAAGACATGGTGCGTGCCGAAGCGCCCAGCCAATTCGGCAATGTGCTCGGGGCGCTTAAGCACGCCGTCGAATGCTCCACATGGTTCACTGCTCGAGCGTGCGTCTTCGATGTTCGTGCCGTGATTGGCAGCCGGAAAGCCGGGGCCCAAAGCGCGCCGCAAGGCGCTGTCCGCGAAGATGGCATTGCGCCAATCGCGGGGCGACGCCGCGAGGTCCAGCCGCGTGGCCATGCCTTCAATAGGCGGTTCGGGCGCAAGGTCCGGCAATAGCGCGCGCACGTCCGCAATGTATGGGCTGGGCTCAAGCGCCGCGCCATCTTCGCCAACCAGCGCATAGCTAAGGCGGGCCTCGCCTTCGGCGCTCTCCAACACGCGCTGAAAGAGCAGCATCTCGCGATGCGCGTGCTCCATATGGTCTTCGAGGTGAATGCCCCGCGCGGCGAGGGCACGCCGGTCCGTCTCGGAGTAAATCGCATTCGCGCTCGCTGGCCGGGGCCACGCCCCTTCGTTCAGGCCAAGAAAGAACACATGCTCGAATGAGAACGCGCGAAGCGCCTCCGGACCCGCAACCACTACGCCATGCGTGCTCGATGGGAGCGTATACGGCAGTTCGCCACAGGCTTCACGCAACTGGAGCACGAACTCGCTCCGAGACATCGCCTGCGTTTCGGCCTGCGCCAACCGGCCCAGCAAGCGCACAAGGGCGCCGAAGGCCGGGCGTTCGCGCGATTGGAGGTTTTCCGGCAAGCCGCTCAGCTGGGGAGCTACCCGCTCTCGGAGCACCAGGTCGTATAGCGCGCGCGCATGCACTCCCCGCTCCGCGTGTGCGGGCATCGCCTCATCCAGCTCGGCCAGGGACGCGATGGCTTGGTGAAACGCCGCGGCCGCCGCCGCGGGATCGGGCATCCGCCGCCGCAGGTAGGTGATGCGGTTCTCAAGGTACTCGTCTGATTCAGGTTGGCCGCCCGGCCCGGCTGGTTCCTTCTCACGCTCGAGGAGCCACGCCAGCACTTCCGCCTGATACAACCATGAGGCACGTCCAGACGTGACGCCGGCAGCTTTCGCCAAGATTGGCGCTGCATCGCGAATGCGGGCATCAGAGAGAAACGGGCTGGTGAGCACATTGACGATAGGGTCATGCTCCCAGCGCGCAAAGGCATCCAATAGCGCCAGCACGGATTGCACAAGCGGGCTTGCCGTCAGGGGCGGGTGCTCGCTTATGCGCAGCGGAATCCCTGCTTCAGCAAACACACGCGCCATGTCCGCCGCGCGCTGTTGGGGCTGCGGCATGCAAAGGGCGATACGCGCCGCTGGCACGCCGTCCAAGA
>CAZLBS010000614.1:0-2473 GCA_964557505.1 uncultured Nitrospiraceae bacterium
TTCTACGTCTACCGGAGTTTCATCCAGGGCATCGATGTCTTCAGGTGCAACGTGAGACCGTGCACCGGCTTCCGGCTCCGGCAATGGGGCGTCAGCCACGGCCCCCGCCTGGATGCGGTCCGCGCGTTCGTAGGCACATACAATGTCTTGCACCAGCTTGGCACGCACGACATCGGTTTCGTCAAGCGACAAGATGGCGACGTCATCGACCCCCTCGAGCACGCGGCGCGCATCAAGCAGGCCCGACCGCACGCTCGGCGGCAGGTCGATCTGCGTGACGTCGCCGGTCACCACCGCTTTCGAGCCTTCCCCGAGACGCGTCAGAAACATCTTCATCTGGGCACGCGAGGTGTTCTGCGCTTCATCCAAAATCACAAACGCGCGCGTCAACGTGCGCCCGCGCATGAAAGCCAGAGGAGCCACCTCGATCACTTCTTTGTCCAAAAGGCGCTGGGCCCGGTCAAAGTCGATCATCGCGTAGAGCGCGTCGTACAGCGGGCGCAGATACGGGTTGATCTTCTGTTGCATATCGCCCGGGAGAAAGCCCAGATTCTCGCCAGCTTCTACTGCCGGGCGGGTTAGAATGATTCGCTCCACCTGCTTGCTGAGCAGGGCCGACACCGCCGCCGCCATCGCCAAGAAGGTCTTGCCCGTGCCCGCCGGCCCAATGCCGAACGTAAGGCTGTGCGTGCGGATGGCCTCCAGATAGGCGGCTTGCCCCCGCGTCCGCGCCTTCACCCGCACGTCATTGCGCAAGCCCTGTGGCGCCGACCACGCACGTGCCACGTCATGCCCTTTGTTCGCGCGTGCTTGATCCATGGCGTACCGCATTTGCTGCTGCGTGGGCGTCTGCCCTTCCCGCACCGCGCTGAGAAGCGAATCCAGCACCTCGCTCACCAGGCGCGTGTCGCCCTCCTCGCCTCGAATCAGCACCTTCGAGCCGCGGTCCACGATCTGTACGTTCGCCTCTTTTTGCAGACGCTTGCGCAGTTCCCCGTTTCGCCCGAGCAGCTTCAGGGATTCATCGTGACTCTTGAGCGTAATTTCGCGTTCGTGTGTCAGGGTGATAAACCCGCCGGCAGCCTAAGCCCTGCCGTTTATGGCGTTTCGCCCGGAAGGAGCACACGGTACACGGTCTCTCCTTCGCGGACCAGATTTTTGTTGCGCCGCATAGCGGCTTCTTGTTCCACGGGGTCGTCGTTCATATCCTCGACCCGCGCTTCCAAGGCATTGACGCGCGCCTCGGCCTCGCCCAGATCGCGGCGCAAAGCTTCGACCGAGGCTTCCGACGCCCGCCATGCCTGATAATGCGCGTGCAGCCCCCGCTTGTCCACATACACCACAAGGAACGCGGCCAACAGCGCCAGCAGAAGCCAGTACCATTTGTGCGACATAGCGGCGTCTCCGCGCGCAGCCGGGCCCGCGCCTACTTTCCGCCCTTAGCCCGCGGCTTTTCTTGCAAATTGTAGAAGGCATCGAGGCCCGGGAACATTGCTTGGTTTCCGAGTTCCTCTTCGATGCGCAACAACTGATTATACTTCGCGATGCGGTCGCTGCGCGATGCCGAACCGGTCTTGATTTGACCCGCGTTCGTTGCGACGACAAGGTCGGCGATGGTCGCGTCTTCCGTTTCACCGCTCCGGTGCGAAATCACCGCCGTGTAGCCCGCCCGCTGCGCCATCTGCACCGTGTCCAGCGTTTCACTCAGGGTGCCGATTTGGTTGACCTTCACCAGAATCGAATTGCCAACCCCCTGCTCGATCCCTTTGCCGAGATATTCGACATTGGTAACGAACAAGTCGTCGCCGACAATCTGGCAGCGGTCGCCAATGCGGTCCGTCATCGATTTCCAGCCCTTCCAGTCATTCTGGTCGCAGCCGTCTTCAATCGAAATGATCGGGTACTTGTCGACCCAGGCTTCCCAATACGACACCATTTCCTCGGCCGAGAGCTTCTTGCCTTCGCTTGCCAAGTTGTATTTCTTGGACTTGTAAAACTCGCTGGATGCCGGGTCGAGCGCCAGCCAGACATCGCTGCCGTCCTTGTAACCCGCCTTCGAGATGGCCTTCAAAATCATCTCGATGGCTTCTTCGTTGGACTTCAGGTCGGGCGCGAAACCGCCTTCATCGCCCACCGCGGTATTCAATCCGGCGTCCTTGAGCACGCCCTTGAGTGCATGGAAGATTTCCGAGCCCATGCGCAGCGCCTCTTTGAACGAGGGCGCGCCCGCGGGCATCACCATGAATTCCTGCACGTCGACGTTATTGTCCGCATGACTGCCGCCATTGAGGATGTTCATCATCGGCACGGGCAGCGTATGCGCATTGGTGCCGCCGATATACCGGTACAGCGGCATCTCGAGCACTTCGGCAGCGGCCTTCGCGCAGGCGAGCGACACGCCCAATACCGCGTTGGCGCCGAGTTTGCCTTTGTTCTTGGTGCCATCGAGCGCAAGCAGCAGGGTGTCGATTTC
>CAZLBS010000615.1:0-2470 GCA_964557505.1 uncultured Nitrospiraceae bacterium
GGCTTTCGGACCCTGCGGGTGATCAACGAGGACCGGGTGGCCGGAGGCGCGGGATTCGGCGCGCATCCGCACCGGGATATGGAGATCATTTCCTATGTGCTCGAGGGCGCGTTGGAACACAGAGACAGCCTTGGCAACGGCGGCGTGATTCATCCGGGAGAATTCCAACGGATGAGCGCGGGCAGCGGCGTGACGCATAGCGAATACAACGCATCCGCGGATACGCCGGTCCACTTCTATCAGATTTGGATCAAGCCGGATACCCGGGGCGTCGAGCCGAGCTTCGAGCAATATCGGGTGCCGGATGAAGACAAGGATGGGCGCTGGCAAGTCGTTGCCTCGCGCGAAGGCAACAACGGCAGTGGCAAAATCCACCAGGACGCGGCGCTCCTTATTGGCGTCGTGCGTGATGGAAACGAACTGACGCATGCACTCGCTGAAGAGCGCCATGCCTGGGTGCAAGTCACGCGAGGCAGCGTCACTGTCAACGGTGAAGCACTCACGGCAGGCGACGGCGCCGCCATTAGCGGCGAGGCATCCGTGACCGTTGCCGGCAACGGCGAAGTGCTTCTGTTTGATCTAGCGTGATTTCGTGGACTGCGGCAGGCGTGCCCGCCAAAGCTCTGGCGAAGGGGGCAGGTCTGCTGCAGTCCACTCGAAGAGCTTCTCCTGAATGGCGTCTACAGCAGCGCTGGCTGGTTTGCTGAGTTCCGCCTGATCCCAGGCTTGGCCGCCGAGAGTGATCAAGACGGCATCGCACGTGGCGCCGTATAGTGCAGCCGCGGCATGCATAAGCCATTCTGGCGTGAGATGATGCGAGCAAAAGGCTTCTGTATTCGCGGGGGGCGTGACTCGCGTGACGTCTATCTCTCCGGGCTTCAACGCCACTGACGCGTCGACAAAGATCACGGCGTCATGCCCGGCGGCGAGCGAGGCGTGCTCGGGCAAGAGTTGATGCGCCGCCACAAGCGTTGCATGCTGGCCCAACCCCCGCACTTCGAGAGCCTCGATAATGGCTGGTCCGATGCCGTCGTCGCCGCGCAGCGGATTGCCAATACCGATGATCAGCGTGCGCATTTATCCGCCGCGCGCTTTGCTGTCGAGCAGCTTTCCCTCGGCATCTCGCAATTCCACCTGAAGGGGCATCTTGCCTATGGCGTGCGTGCTGCAACTGAGGCATGGGTCGTAGGCGCGAATGACCGCTTCCACCCGGTTGAGCATGCCTTCTTCAAGCTTGTCCGTTTTCACGAAGTGGCGTGCCGCTTGGGTAATGCCCCGGTTCATGGCGTGGTTGTTTTGGCCCGTTGCGATGATCATGTTGCACCAGGTCATCAAGCCGTGCTCATCGATGCGGTAGTGATGCAGCAACGTACCCCGGGGCGCCTCGGCAATGCCCACGCCTTCGCGCCTGTTGGCCATGGCCACCGCACGCACATGCTTGTCCAGAATCATGTCGTCGCTCAGCAGCGCTTCCATGCGCTCGATGCAATGCAGGATTTCGATGAGCCGGGCGTAGTGATAGTGGAACGACGCCGCGACGGGGCCATCATCAAGCTTTCGAAACGCCTTCAATTCTTTGTCGGCTAGCGGCGTGCCCGCATGTTCGCAAATGTTCAGCCGCGCCAAAGGGCCGACACGGTAGCTGCCATCCGGATATCCCATGGGTTTGAAATACGGAAACTTCAAATAGGTATACGGCTCGACGGCTTCCTCGATGTATTCGTGGTACTTGTTTGGCTCGATATTGCGCTCGATGAGATTTCCCGCCGAATCCATGACGCGCAACTGCCCATCATAATATTCAAGCCCGCCATCGGGCGTCGTCAATCCCATGAAGAGCGACGGGAAGTTTCCGAAGGTGGCAATCTCAGATGCGAATTGGCCGTAGGTTTCCTTGTACCAATCGATTGTACGCAGAATGATATCGCGCGCCGCCGGGATATCGCCCAACATGGCATCGCGCGTTTCTTCGCTCAGCGGGCTTTGCACGCCGCCCCGCACGACCCACTCCGGATGAATGCGCTTGCCGCCGAGGCGGCGGATCACCTCTTGTCCAAACTTCCGCAAGGCGATGCCATCGCGGGCTTGTTCCGGATGTGACTCCATCAACGCGAATATGCTGCGCTTCTCGACGTCCGCATCCATGCCAAGAAGGAAATCGGGGGCGCTTAAATGAAAGAAGCTCAAGGCGTGCGACTGCAACACCTGGGCAAGCGTAATAACGCGCCGTAAGTTCGCGGCGGTTTCGGGTATCTCGACAGCAAGCAGCTCGTCGCAGGCCTTCGCCGACGTGACCAAATGGCTCACGGGGCAGATGCCGCAGATGCGCGCCATGATGGCCGGCATTTCCGAAAAGGGACGGCCTTCGCAGAGTTTCTCGAAGCCTCGGAATTGCGTCACGTGAAATTGCGCATCGTGCACGCCGCCGTCTTCGTTGAGGCGCACCGTTATCTTGGCATGTCCTTCGATG
>CAZLBS010000616.1:0-2469 GCA_964557505.1 uncultured Nitrospiraceae bacterium
GTGTTGGTCATGTGCACGTGCACGCCGCTTGCGCCGTGAAACCCATCGCCCGCGCCCGCGCCGCCGCAGATGGTTTCGTAGTAGCCCCAGGCATTCGTGCCAAAGGTAAGGTTATTCATCGTGCCTTGACCCGCCGCGAGTTGGCCGAGTGCGCCATACAGCACATCGCAAATGCGCTGGGATGTTTCGACATTGCCGCCGGCCACGGCCGCGGGACTCCGTGGGGCCAGCAGGCTCCCTTCCGGGATACGGATGTCGATGGGGTCGAGGCAGCCGGCGTTCAATGGGATTGCGCGGCCGATGAGCGTGCGAAAGACATACAACACAGCGGCGGCAACGACGGCCCGTGGGGCATTGAGATTGCCGGGCAGTTGCGGATCGGTCCCCTCGAAATCGATGACGGCCTGTTCGCCGGAAATCTTCACTTGGCACTGAATGCGCGCGCCGGAATCGAGGTGATCAATGAAGGTGTGCTGGCCATCCGGCAGTTCGCGGATGCGTGCGCGCATCGCCTCGGCGGCATTGGCGCGGACGTGCCCCATATACGCCAAGACCACCTCAGCGCTATAGGCCTCGCACAATTCAAGGATGCGCTGCGTCCCCATTACGTTCGCGGCGATTTGCGCGCGGAGATCGCTCAAGCGTTCAGGGATGTTGCGGGCCGGATGCGGGCCTTGCGACAGGAGAGCGGTGATGCCGGCTTCATCGAACGCCCCCGCATGGACGGCGCGCACATCATGCAGCACGATGCCTTCTTCTTCGATCGATTTCGAGAAAGCAGGCATGGACCCGGGCGTGATGCCGCCGATGTCCGCATGATGGCCGCGGTTCGCGACGAAAAAGGCGCATTCGCGCGGCGCCAGAAAAACGGGCGAAACGGCGGTGACGTCAGGCAGGTGCGAGCCGCCGTGGTACGGGTCGTTGGTGAGGTAGACATCGCCGGGCTGCATGGCATCGATCCCGCGCGATTCGATGACAGCCCGCACGCTCTCGCCCATGGCGCCAAGGTGTACCGGGATGTGCGGCGCGTTCGCGAACAGCGCGCAGGAAAAGTCGCGCCGCTCTTTTATATTTGCGCTGTGCGCGGCGCGCTCCAAAGCTTGGCCCATTTGATCGGCAATCGCCATAAAGCGGTTGTTGAACATTTCCAGCAAGATTGGGCCGCGCTCCGTGCTCGCACGTTCGTGCTGCACGGCGCCGCCTCGTTTACGCAGCAACAGATGGCCGAGCGCGTTCGCCTCGGCGTGCCAGCCCGGGTCGACCACAATCGTCGAGGCCGGCTCGACGATGATGGCCGGCCCCTCGAGCGAAATACCGGGCGCCACCTGAGCACGCCGGTATAGCGGCGTTTTGGTTGCCTCAAGAGTACGCGTGCCGTCCGGCTGCAGCACATCGAAATGCACGGTCACATTCTCGCTAGCATCCTCCGGAACGAGCCTTGCCTCGCATAGCGGCTGTTCGGGCTCCTCCGGCGTTTCCATCTGCGCCATGCTTTCGACGCGCAGGTTGACGATTTCGATTGATGCGCCCGGCTTCGCAAAACCAAACTGCTGCCGGTGTGCCGCTTCGAAAGCTGCCGCGATACCGGCATCGTTCTCGATGCGCACATTGAGATAGGCATCGGCCCCCGCATAGCGCAGGTCCATGGAACGCATCTGTGCTATAGCATCCGCACGGGCTCCTTGCGCCAAAAGGGCGCCCCGCCCTTCGGCCTCCATATCCGCGAAGAGAGTCTCAGCCTCATGGCAAGCCGTTTCGTTCAATTCGGTCAGCATGCTCAATTCACGCGCATCGGCAAGGCCGGCGATGCCCATGCCATATGCGCTCAAGACGCCGCCCAGCGGATGCAGCAACACCGTGCGCATGCCGAGGGCATCGGCGATGGCGCAGGCATGCTGCGCGCCGGCGCCGCCAAACGTGACCAGGGCATACTCCTGAACGTCATACCCCTGCGCGATGCTGATCTCGCGGATCGGCTTCACCATGTTTTCGTTGGCGATGCGGATGAAGCCGGCAGCGGCTGCTTCTACGGACAGCCCAAGCCCAGCCTCATCG
Source organism: uncultured Nitrospiraceae bacterium (assembly GCA_964557505.1). Taxonomy (GTDB): domain Bacteria; phylum Hydrogenedentota; class Hydrogenedentia; order Hydrogenedentales; family CAZLBS01; genus CAZLBS01. The sequence goes on from CAZLBS010000616.1 coordinate 2,056, forward strand.
ACAATCTCCCCGATGCGGGCGCGCGACGCACTGGGGTCGAGCAGTTCATCGGCAGCCGCGCCAAAGCAGGCGGGAAAATGGTGCGGCTGAATGCGTCCCAAGACGAGGTTGGCATCGGTCACGGCGGCGGGTCCGCCCTTCCGGTAACATGCCGGACCTGGTTCGGCGCACGCGCTTTCAGGGCCCACCGTAAACCTCCCGTCGCGGCAACTCAGAATGGAGCCGCCGCCCGCCGCCACCGTCTCGATGCGCAGCATGGGCGCCTTGATGCGCACCCCTGCCACCGTGCGCTCGAAGGCGCGCTCGAAGGCGCCATCCCAGCGTGAGACGTCCGTCGAGGTGCCGCCCATGTCGAAGCCGATCGCCTTGCCGATGCCCGCGAGTTTCGCCGCGTGCTCATACGCCGCCACGCCA
>CAZLBS010000617.1:0-2463 GCA_964557505.1 uncultured Nitrospiraceae bacterium
GCGCCCGGCGATGCTGAACATGTGCTTGATGAGCGGCTCGCCCGAGGCGGTCTCTGTCCGCGCGGCCACGCGCTCGAGCGCGGCTTCCATCCGCTGCACCGCCTCCTCGGTCACTTCCAGCGGCGTGCCGTTGGGGAATTCGATGTTCGCCACCATCTCATTCCCGTCGAGATCGGGGAACATCCGGAACTTGATAAAGCCCCCGCTCTGGAGACCCATGATGAGGATGAGTAGGCTCACACCGATGCTGAGCGTGACGTAGCGGTGCGACAATGCGAGGTTCGCAATGGGGCCATAAACGTGTTCCGCGAACCACTCCAGGCTGCTGCCTGCCCGCTTATGCAAACGATCGATATGTCCCCAAAATCCTTTGCGCTGCTTGGCGCGGTTGGCCGCTTCCTTCACATCGGGCAGATGGCTCAAATGTGCGGGAAGGATGATGAGACATTCGACCAGGGAAATGAGCAGCGCGGCAATCACGACCACGGGCAGAATCGCGATGAACTTGCCCATGACGCCGCCGACAAACATGAGCGGGGTGAAGGCGACAATTGTCGTCGTGACGGCCGCCAACACGGGCAGAGCCACTTCCATGGCGCCATTCACGGCGGCCTCGAGCGGGGGATCGCCCCGTTTCCGGTGTACGTAAATGGCCTCGCCCACGATGATGGCATCGTCCACGATAATGCCCACCACCATGATCAACGCGAAAAGCGAGATCATGTTGAGCGATTCGCCCATGCCGAACAGCAAGAACATCGCCCCTGCCAGGGAGAGGGGGATGCCCATGGCTGCCCAGAAACTTAGGCGGAGATCGAGGAAAATCCACAACAGAAAGAAAACAAGAATCAAGCCGATGATCCCATTCCTGACCAGGAGATCAATGCGTGCTTGGATGAGGTCCGAACGGTCCGCGATGATCGCGAACTTCAGGCCTTGAGGCAAGGTCTTGGCGCGCTCATTGACCCATGCGCGCACCTCTTCGGCGATGGCAATCGAGTCTTCCTCTTCGGTCTTGCTGACCGAAAGCACGACCGCCGGCGCACCGTTGAGGCGCGACTTGATGCCGTCCTCCACGAAGCCATCCTTAATGGTGGCAATGCGATCGAGCGTGATGATCTCGCCGGTGGGCTTCGCCATCACGACGATGCCGGCAAATTCTTCGCCCGTGTATTTGCGGCCGATGGTGCGCACGCGAATCTGTTCGCCCTTGGTGCGAATCGTGCCGCCCGCTAAATTGAGGTTGCCCTCGTTGACGGCTCGTGCGACCTCCGCGAAGGTCAGGCCATACTCGCGCAGGCGTTCTTCGCTCACCTCGATGCCGATTTCATAATCGCGAATGCCAAGCACTTCCACTTGCGATACGCTGGGCAAGCGGCGGATTTCGTCCTTGAGGCGTTCGCCCCATTCCTTCAATTGCCGGTCGCTGAGAGGGCCCCCCAGAGCTACGTTGAGCGTCTCATCGGAAACGGTGATTTCCGAGATGACGGGTTTCTCCGCATCGGCCGGGAAGGTGCTGATGGAATCGACCGCATTGCGCACGCGGTCCTTGACTTCGTCGATGTCGTAGCCTTCCTTCACCTCGATCGTCGCGAAGCCAGCATTCTCGCGCGAGGTCGTGATGGTGCGCTTAATACCCTCGACGCCGTCCAGCGCTTCCTCGATTTTGCGGGAGATGCCTTCTTCGACTTCTTCCGGGTCTGCCCCCGGAAACGTGACCGAGACCTGCACGATGTCTACGGAGAAATCCGGGAAGGTCTCGCGAATCATCAGCGAGCCCGCGGCCACGCCCGCAAAGATGATCATGACCATCAGGATGTTTGCGAATACCGTGTTGCGTGCGAATGAGGCGACAAGCGATTTCATGATGTTTCCTCTCCAGCAGCCGTCTCGAGCGCGCGGGTTTCCAACTCCTCGGCATCGCCAGGAAGCAGGCCGGGGCCCGGCTCGAAGATGCCCGGCGATACGTCCAGCAACGTGTTCTCGAGCGGATTGACCAGCCGCGTAATGACCACTTGATCGCCCGCATTCAGGCCGCCACTGATATAGGCAGCGTCTTGATACCGGTGCGCCACCTCGACCGGGACCGTCGCCAAGCGGCTGTCGCGCACGAGATACACCGTGTCTTCGAAACTTACCGCCCACTGCGGCAGTACAAACACATCGCGCAGCATGCGCCCGGGAATGTCTACCTGACAGAACATGCCTTCCACCAAGGGGAGCGTCCCATTCGCCGGCGTCCGGGCCTGTTCGCCGTTGATGCGCACCGCCACATACACCGTGCGCGTCTCATCGTCGAACCGGGCGACGCGGTGCGCATAGCCTTCCCAAACGTGGCCATCCTTGTCTTCCGTCCAGCGGACAAGACAAGGCACGCGTTCGAGTTGGCCGAACCACGCGACCTCTGCCGAAGGCTCAGCATCGGACTGAAACGGCAACCAACGGCGTGCCAGGCGGCTGTCG
>CAZLBS010000618.1:0-2455 GCA_964557505.1 uncultured Nitrospiraceae bacterium
GGCTGCCTTTTACAATAGCGTCTACATGGCCTCGCAAGGACTAGATGCTCAGTGGACGGGAGATGTCGATGCTTGCCAGGCGGGCGACACCGCCGCAGACTATCAAGCGGCCACCATCCTCCGGGTGAATTACTACCGCGCCCTGGCAGGGGTGGCCGGCGATGTAACCATTGACGCGGCGAAGAGCGCGGACTGCCGCGAAGCGGCCCTCATGATGGTGGCTGAAGGCAGCCTCTCGCACTTTCCAGGCGAGTCGTGGGCGTGCTATAGCGAGGCGGGCAAACGCGCGGCCGGCAAATCGAATCTAGCGCTGGGCAGCCATGGCGCCCGTTCGATCGATCGCTACATGCTTGATACTGGCGGCGGCAACACCGCTGTCGGTCACCGCCGCTGGATTCTCTATCCGCCGCAGGTCAGCATGGGCACGGGCTCGACGCCTGCAAGTAATGGCTACTACTATGGCGCGAATGCTTTGTGGGTGCTGGGCAGCTTTGGGGCGCGCGAGTCGGAGCCTGAGTGGGTCGCATGGCCCCCGCAAGGGTATGTGCCATACGAGCATGTATATCCTCGCTGGTCGTTCTCGATGCGCGGCGCCGATTTCAGCGAAGCCTCCGTCGCCGTCTCCGGACCGGAAGGCATCGTAGCCAGCACCATCGTGCACCGCAACGGCGGATTTGGCGACCCCACCCTTGTCTGGGAAATCAGTGAGCCGCTCTTCACGCCTGGGGGAGCGGATGTTTCCTATAACGTGACCATCGAAGGCGTGAGTGTGGGCGGCGGCATGCGCACATTCGACTACAACGTGATCGTGATGGATCCGTCGGTGGGCGCAGGTGAGCCGGAAGGCGCCCTGAGCATCGCGGCCGAGAATGGAGCCCTTACGCTGTATCAGTACATGGCCCTCGAGGCAACCTCGTCCAACCCAGCGGATGCCTTTACCTATGTGTCGAGCAGCCCCGAGGTCGCCTCGGTAAGCGCCGATGGCTGGGTGCAGGGCATGGCGGTTGGCGGCCCCGTGCTTATCACCGTCACGGGCACGATCAGCGGCGCAACCGCGGCAATGGAAGTCACAGTGACCCGCCCCGATGCTGTCGATGTGCAGACCATCATCAATGGCGTGTTGGGCATAACCCAAAGCGGCTACAACATGGATCTCAATACCGACGGACTCGTAAATGCCGTGGACATTCAAACCATCGTGAACGCGGCCTTGGGCATCCAGTGAGCATGCATGCCTGCCGCATGTAAATGCGGCTCAATACCTGGGAAATGCCTGGGGCATGTGGCCGGAAAAATCTTTGAAGACGATGTAGCTGACCGGTTCGGGCGTTCTGCGGTGATAGTCGCGCAGGTAATGCACGTCACGAACATGCCCTCTTGCGAACACGCCCTCGAACTCGTAGCCATCGATCAGTGATTCGCCATCCATTCCCGTACTCCAATGGGCATAGATGGCGTCTTTACCTTCGAGCGCATCCCATCCACCCCAAATGTCGTACTGCGACTTGCGGTGCCTGTACAGGCTGGTGCAGTACACGAACGGTCTCGTGGGCAAGTAGAACGAGGCCATCGAGGCAAAGCCGTAATACTCCGCCGCCAGGAACGCCTCCTCCTGGTCCAGGGTCAGGCATTGCTCCAAATACCCTCGCGCAAGCTCTTGTCCCGTATGGAATGGCTTATGGCGAAGGAAGTGAAACAGCCCGGCCGCGCATGCAACCGCGAGCATGAGCAGCACGCCGGTGCGCAGCATCCCTTGCCGCTTGCTGCTTCCCCAGAACAGGCCTGCCGCGAAAACCAAGACAATCAAAGACTGCACCGTCCAGTAGGGAGAGACCACGCGAAAGTAGGAGATGGGGAGGTAGAGGAGCAGCAGGGGGAGCGCGCACCAGGCCAGGAGCCCGATCGTTTCTGACGAGCGGCTGCGTTTCAGCAGCAGGACCGTGGCGGCCATGGCGGCAGGCGTGAAGATGTTCAGGTACGCGATCTGCGCGGCTGGGTAGAGCAGCATTTGAACGAGGCGAGCGCCGATGCCCTGGACATTCTTGTCTCCGATGCCCGCCGTGTGAACGACGCTGACCCACTGTTGTGCGGCTTGCCACAGCACGTAAGGCGAGACCACGGCGCTCATGATCACGAGCGCGGCGTATGGCCCGGGCGTGCGCACCAGTTTCGGCCGGTACATGAGCAGGTGTCCGGCAAAGCCCAGGAGCAAGATCGCGTTCGTATAGCGGGCCAAAATGCCGGCTCCGAGCAGCAAGCCGAGCAGGCTCCAATGTTGCCAGCGCCCTTTCTCGAGGGCGATCAGGTACGTCAGCATGGATGCAATGTATAGCGGGATGGAAAGCAAGACGGTGCTTAGCGTGAGCCATGGACCCAGACTGACTGAGAAGACGAGGGCGAACATGCGCAGCATGTAGGCGGCGTCTTTTTCAAACATGGTGACGCTGGAGCCTGC
>CAZLBS010000619.1:0-241 GCA_964557505.1 uncultured Nitrospiraceae bacterium
ACCCCGTGCGCTTCATTGGCAACCGCTCCAGCGGAGCCATGGGGGCCGCCATCGCACGCGCTGCCCTTGCCCGTGGCGCTGAGGTGACGGCCGTGGCCGGGCCTTCAACCGTGCCGGCCCCATACGGCGTCAAGGTCATTGAGGTGGAAACCGCCCGCGAAATGGCCGCCGCCGTCGAGCAGCACTTTCCCGCCTGCGACATCTACATCAGTGCCGCGGCCATCGCCGACTATCGCGTCGT
>CAZLBS010000619.1:251-2449 GCA_964557505.1 uncultured Nitrospiraceae bacterium
AAAGGTCAAGAAAAATGGTTCGCCGCCGAAAATCACGCTTGAAGAGAATCCGGATATCCTCAAGCTCGCGGCATCCCTTAAAGCGCCTCATCAGATCGTGGTTGGTTTCGCCGCCGAAACCGAAAACGTCCTCGAGTTAGCGGCCGTCAAGCGCGACAAGAAGGCGCTCGACATTCTCGTCGCCAACCGGGTCGGCGCCGGTAATGAAGGCTTCAACGCCGCCGACATCGAAGCCGCCATCTTCACTCCTTCCGAGACGCCTGCTCAACTCGTCCGTCAGACGAAAGTCGAACTCAGTGAACGGCTTATGGATGCCGTCGCCGCGATGCCAAAACTGGCGGCCCATTGACCTTTTCGCACGGGTAATACGTGCCGCTGCTTATGGTATTCTCTTTACACGCCGGCACTTTGAGCAGCTATGCCCGTGCATCTCCTGCTGCGAAGTCGCAGGCGCCACCTCAACGATAGGGGGCCCATCGCACCCAGCCTCCTAAAGGATGTATACAGCGCGCCAAAAAATTTCTTTGACCGCTATATCTTGTGCCCACACGAGGGAACTTTCCTGCTACAATGAGAATAGATCTGATGCTACGGGCTAGATGACCTGGATTGCCGCATCGGCCAAGCGGAAGGACGAGACGGCAACATGCTCATTTGGCGCAGGTTGGGGCCATGTACAACGAGGATTCGGCAGCACGGGGAGCGTGAGCGGGCCTAGCGCCCGTCAGCCAACAGACGAAAACTTGGGGTGTTGAAAGATGCGGAAGATGCGAAAAGCCGGAAATATTCGGCGAGCGGTGCAGGCAGCCGCCATCTATAGCGGCATATTGGTCATGCATCTGGCGGTGGCGCAGCCATACTCCATTGCCGCCGAAAATCTCGACGAAAAGAAAATCTACTACGGCACCGCCAGCGAGTTTAGTCAGCCCGCCGAAATCGATTATAAGAGATTGATTCAGGCGACTCCTGAATATCAAGAAGTGAAGGATGAGAACATTGAGCGCGGCACGGGCAAGTACTGGATCCTATTGAGCCGCGCCAGCAACCGCGTCGTGAATGTCGTCTCGGAGGTGGGCGAAAGCTCCGACTATGACTTGATCGCCGCGCTGGGCTACCTGGGCGGGCTGGATCCTTCCATTCCCGCCGAGGACATTACCGAGACGGTGCTCGAAGCTTTGGAAACCAGTGCCAAGTAGGCAGGTCCGCTGGGCCCTGCGTATGGCCACCCTGAAGGTATTCTGAAGCATTGGAGTTCCGCGTACAGGCGCTGACCATGACTCGACTGCAAGCCTCCCTGACGGCCGGCGCCGGCGGCTCGCGGCGATACACCACACAGCTTGCCCTGGTAGGGCTGACTGCGTGCGCCGCCTTAACCGCCTGCGTCAGCAACCCCCGCACCACGCCCCCGGGCAGTGAAATCCCGATCGATGCCCCGCGTGCGTACGACGGCTCAGCGGCGTACCAAGAAGTGCGCCAGGCCCAACAGATGATCGAAGCCCAAGAGTACAGCGTCGTCATCCCGCGCCTGTTGCACACGGTCACCAAATATCCTGGCACGGGCGCCGCGCAGGATGCCCGCTATTGGCTGGGCGTGGCCTATTACAATGTTCAGAGTTACCGCGATGCGATGACGCAATTTGACGAATATCTTGACCTTGCGCCGAATGGCCGCTATGCCCAGAGTGCCGCGGACTACGCAGCACAACTGAGCGACGAATACTACGAGCGGTTTCCCTCCGCAGCGGATATGGAAGCCGAGGTGCGCGCGCGTTCGCTTGAAGCCATGGAGGCCCCGGATAATCCCGAGCGTCAGCTGGCCCTCGCGGATGCCTTGTGGCGGCGCGGAAGCTACGAAGATGCAGGACGGGTGTATGCCGCCTTAGTCGATACGCACCCTGAATTCGCACGAGAATCTGTGGTCGCGCAGCGTGTCGAGTTCCTCGCCAATGGCGACTACATTCTGCTCACGCCGATGGAGATTCAGCGGCGGGAAATCGAACGCGAACCGCTGGCCATCATCAATGTGAACAGCTTCCGCAGCCAGCGGGACCGCTTCACGCAGGTGCACCAGGTTTACGTCGTCTCCGGTCAAGTGCTCAACCGCAGCGAAAGCGTCCTCTACGGCGTGCAGACCCACGTGACGATTCTGGGCTTTGGCGGCGTCGGGCTCTTCCTGGGTTTTGAAGTTGACGGAGAGG
>CAZLBS010000620.1:0-2428 GCA_964557505.1 uncultured Nitrospiraceae bacterium
GCAGGCCTTGCCCCTGCGCCGTGCCCATCGCGAGCAGTACAATCCCCATCGCCATCAGCCATCGCGCCATGTTCGGACCCTCCTCTTCGGGAAGCCTAGGCAACGCCCGCATCTCCTGGCAAGCCGCCCCGGCTCGCATGGAAGCCGTTGCATGGCAGCCGCCTTGTTGCTAGACTTTCAGGCTGTTCATTCGGCACTTATTCAGGCAGTCGGGGGGAAGGAGGCTTGTCCGCCCATGGCCATGGTAATTGGCACCAACAGCAGCAGCACGGTCTTCGAGATCTTCAAGACCGGCGCCCATGAAGTCATGCGCAAAATGGGCTTGCCCACGGAGATGAAGCTCAAGAACCACCGCGCGACGATGACCGCAAGGTCGCAAGATTTCGACAAGCGTATTGATTTTTACCGTCTCGACTTCAAATGCAAGGAAGGCACAAATCCCGACGAGGTGAAATCGAAACTAGAAGGCCACCGGATTCCGAACACGACGGTGTGCAACAACGGGACGTGCAGCATTACGCTGCCGTCGTTTGAATGGCGTCAATTGGCGCAACTGGCCCCGGTCGACAAGGTGGTGTCTGAGCATGCCGCCGAGCCCCTCCGTTCCCTGTCCTGGGAAGTCGAAATCAAGAGCTACAAGAAGTTCGACTTCAATATCAATGTGTTGGTCGAAGAGATGCTTTCGAAGAAGGCGTCGGACATCCATCTGCGTGCAGGCTCTCCGCCCTACATGCGCATCGACGGCACGTTGAATCCCCTCGATATGGCGCCCTTGAGCGCGGAGGACATGGAGAATGTCATCCTGCAGCTGGGCGGGCAATCCGAGGTAGACCTGCTCTATGCGGAGAAGGAAAGCAGCTTTCAATACCACTTGGCGGGCATCGGCTATTTGCGTTGCAGCGGCTACATCAAGATGGGTTCGATGGGCCTTGCCATTCGCTTCATCCCGGAAGAGCCGCTGGCGTTTGAAAAGTTGGATCTGCCCGACACGATTACGCGCATCGCCAACATGCACCGCGGCCTCTTTCTCGTTTGCGGCGTGACCGGGTCGGGGAAATCGACCACGCTCTCGTCGGTCATCGACATGATGAACCAGACGCGGCAGTTGCACATCATTACGACCGAAGACCCGATCGAGTTCGTCTATACCGACAAGAAGAGCATCATTTCGCAGCGGCAGGTAGGGCGCGATACGCATTCGTTTGCCAACGCCCTGCGCGGGGCCATGCGTGAAGACCCCGACGTGATCCTCGTGGGCGAGATGCGCGACCGCGACACGATTCGTACCGCCATCAGCGCCGCTTCGACGGGTCACTTGGTGTTGAGTACGCTGCACACCATGACCGCGGTCGACACCGTCAACCGCATCATCAGCTATTTTCCGAATGACGAGCGCGACGTCATTCGCCAGGAACTCGCGTTCACGCTCGTGGGCGTCTGTTGTCAGCGCCTGCTGAAGCGCATCGAGGGCGGGCGCATCCCATGCGTCGAGTTGCTTTTGTGCAACATGCCCATGGTGCGCGACGCCATCCTGGAAGGCGAGATCGAGCGGCTGCACAACATCATCGAGGTCAGCTCGGATATGCACACCTTCGACCAGTATGCGGTCGACCTGTATAAGAAGGGCGTGATCACGCGGGAAGAAGCGATCTCGGCATGCCGCGACGAGGAATCCTTCAAGCGGGTGACCTCCGGCATTCAAGGCACCGAGGGCCGGAAGCTGCTCAAGTAGCTGGCTTCGCAGCGCGACAGGCAGGGGCGCTGCCGTATATACCTTTCCCGGGAATGCGCCCGGGGGAGCGGGGACGTTATTGTCATTTCCAAGACATCTGAACACGGTCCGTTGTATTCATGAGCAAACTTTCTGTCGGCGTAGATTTCGGGACGACGAATTCGAGCGTAGCGATTGCCTCGGATGGCGACGTGCGCGTGCTGGAGTTGGATCAGCATAACGACAGTCCCGTGTCGTTGCCATCGCTGCTGTACATAACCGACGAATCGGATCGCATTGTCGGCCGCGCGGCGGCGAATGCCTTTATCGAGCGCAACGTCGGCCGCGAGGTATTGCTCAGGCAAGTCGACCTGGGCATCAGCATCGAGGGCTACGTCGGCGGCGAGCTTGACAAGGAGAATGGCTACCGCCCGTCCGAAAGCGGCGAAGGCGAGGCGACCCGCGCGCGCGCCGTTGTCGAAGTGAACTCTCCCGGCCGCCTCTTTCAGTCTGTCAAGAGTTCGCTCAAGTTCCAGCACTTTAAGGGCACCGAGGTCTTCGGACATTTCTACCAGATTGAAGAATTGGTGGCGATGATGTTGCGGCCCATGAAGCGGGCCGCCGACCACTATGCGGATGATTCCATCGACACGGCCGTCTTCGGGCGGCCAGTACGGTTTTCGGAGAATCCGGAGGAAGACGCCATCGCCGAGCACC
>CAZLBS010000621.1:0-2419 GCA_964557505.1 uncultured Nitrospiraceae bacterium
TCCGGCAATTGCCGGGATGCCACGGTCATCCGGCGCTCCGCGTCATAGTATGCGGCAATTTGAACCTCGCCTTCCGTCAGCAAGCTGAACCCCACCGGATGCCCCGCCCATGCCTTGCCCACAACGCTCGGCGCTGGCCCCTGGGAAACAGACGTCAACAAGAACATGCTGAGACATACCGCGGTCATGCGCTTTTCTTTCCTTTCGGTTCGAAGTCGACCAATAAAGGCATGTGGTCCGAGAGCTTCACGTTGGGAATTTCGAAGTGATTGATTTGAATGTCGTCACTATGCAGGATGAAATCCAATTCGAAGCGGGGGCGGCCGCTGGGGAAGGTCGGCTTGTGTTCGGGATTGGCGCTGATGAGGCCGGTGGCTTGGAGAAAACGGTCCAGTTCTCGAGGCCCCCACAACGCGTTGAAATCGCCGGCGACCAAAACCGGCTTGTGGGCCGCGTGGAAGAGGTCGTGCAGTTGTTGCAGTTGCTCCTGCCGCATGCGGTACCGCAAGGACAAGTGCACGAGGAACACGACGAAGTCTTCGCATTCCAGCTCGATCACGAGCCGCTTCACGCCGCGCTCGAAGAAGTGAAAGCTCTTCGCTTTGATGTTCTGGTTGGTGATGAAGGCATTGCCTTGCCGGTTCATGACGGGCACACGCTGGGCGAACGAGTCATCGCCATACTTGGAGCGGTAGACATGTTCATAGCCCAGCTCTTCGGCAATGCGTTCGGCTTGGCAGGCGCGGGCGAAGCGGTACGAGCCGTTGTCCACCTCGATCAAGCCAATGAGGTCGGGGGCCGTCTTCTTGAAGAAATGAATGAGCCGCTCGACGTTGACGTGCGTCTTCCGCAAGTAGCCGCTAAAGGGAATGGGGCGGTGGAACTCGTCTCCCGTCCCGGTGCCATAGCGGATGTTATAGACCATAAAGCGCATGGAGACCGCTCTCGCAAATAGGCGCCGCCGGGAACGGGACGGCCTGATTGCCCCAAGAACCGCATGCTAGCCAAGGCTTGCGTTGCATGTATACCTCGCGCTGCCGGCACGGCCTCAGGAGGGGCGGCCCGTGTCCGTCGAGGGGGCGCTTGAAGACGTGCCGGACTTGTTGCCGGCCGCTGGGCCGGGCGCTTCATGGGCCGCTTTATCCAGGATCCGCTGCACGCTCTCGAGCAGCGCGGTTGGCGAATAGGGCTTTGGCAGCATGTCCGCCCCTACCTCGTCAAGAAAGTCTTTGTCGATGACTTCGTGGCTGAAGCCCGTCGAAAACAGGACCGGGAGCCCTGGGATCATCTCGCGAATCCGTTCGCAGGCCGTGCGGCCGGTCATCCTGGGCATGACGACGTCGAGGAAGGCGAGCGCCAGATGGTCGGCGTTGTCCTCGGCGAGTGCGACGGCTTCTTGCCCATTGGCCGCCTCGAGCACCGTGTAGCCAGCCCGCTCGAGGATGCGCACGGCCAACCGGCGGTTGGCTGGATTGTCTTCCGCGACGAGCACCATCTCGCCGCCTGCTGGATGCGTGGCCTTCGGTTCGGCCAGGGCGGCTGGCTTCGCGGAGGCGCCGGCAGCTGGCAAGTAGATGTCGAAGCATGTGCCTTCGCCTTCTTCGCTGGTCAGGCGAATGATGCCCTTATGCTTCTTGACGATGCTGTAGACCGTCGCCAGTCCGAGTCCTGTGCCTCGCCCGGCTTCCTTCGTTGTAAAGAAGGGCTCGAATGCGCGTTCGGCGACCTCGCGCGGCATGCCGCAGCCGGTATCCGCGACGCGGAGGTGGACGAATTCGCCGGGCTCGGTTTCCGGATAGGGCTCGCAAAAGGCCTCGTCCAGCTGCACCAGCGACGTCTGGATGTCGATGGCGCCGCCAGCCGGCATGGCATCACGCGCATTGACGCAGAGGTTCAGCAAGATTTGGCCCACCTGATGGGCGTCGCCGCGCACGGGCGGCAAGTTGCGCGCCGCCTGCGTCTGCAGTTCAATGTGGGTGCCGACCGTGCGCTGCAACATGCGCGACATGTCGGAAATGACGACGTTTACGTCGAGCGGTTCCATCGTAATTTGCTGGGTGCGGCTGAAGACGAGCAGTTGCCGCGTCAAGCCCGAGGCCATTTCGCTTGCCCGCAGCACTTCATCGAGATGGGCGCTGGCCTCTTTGGGATTGTCCAAGTCCGCCCGGGTCAGGTGGGCATACCCGTTGACCGACTGCATGAGATTGTTGAAGTCATGGGCAATGCCGCCCGCCAATTGTCCAATGGCCTCCATTTTCTGGGAATGCCAGAGCTGCCGCTGCATTTCTTGTTCGCCGGTGATGTCGCGTTTAATCGAGACGAAGCTGATGACGTTGCCCTGCCCATCGCGTACAGGCGAGATGGATTGCTCTTCTTCGTAGAGGCTGCCGTCTTTTCGGCGGTTCGTGAAGCGGCCCAT
>CAZLBS010000622.1:0-2413 GCA_964557505.1 uncultured Nitrospiraceae bacterium
GACGTGCCGGAGAACTAGTTCACGCTTTCCGTATCGCGCAGGCCGAGATTCTGGTAGATCCGCCGTGTTGCCATCGATTTGTTGAGCGTATAGAAGTGAATGCCGCGCACGCCATTGTCGATGAGGTCGCGGCACTGCTCAGTGGCCCAGTGAATGCCTACGTTTTCAACCGCCGCCGGGTCATCCTCGACACGTTGAATGAGGCGCAGGAGCGGCGCGGGAAAGCGCGAGCCCGCCGCAAGCTCCGCCATGCGGCGCATTCCCTTGGCATTCGTAATCGGCATGATGCCGGCGATAATGGGGATGTTGATGCCCGCGAGTTCGCAACGCTCCTGAAAATCATAGAAGTCGCGGTTGTCGAAGAAGAGCTGAGTGCACATGTAATCGGCCCCGGCATCTACCTTGGCCTTGAGGTAGTCCATCTCAAGCACGCGGTTGGGCGTAGCGGGATGGCCTTCTGGAAAACAGGCCACGCCAATGCCGAAGCCACGCGGGTCCGGATGCCGCCCGCTTTCGTTAAAGCGGCGGATGAAGTGCACCAAATCCGCGGCCTGCTTGAACGCATCATTGCCAGGATCGTAATCGGTCATGTCCCGGGGCGGGTCGCCGCCAAGCGCCAGGATGTTGCAAATGCCCGCTTCCGCGTAGCGCGTCAAAATCTCTTCGATGTCCTCTTCCTGGTGACACACGCAGGTCAAGTGTGGAATCGGGTCGAGCGTGGTCTCTTTGTGCAGACGCACCACCAGTTCGTGCGTACGCTCGCGCGTGCCGCCGCCCGCCCCATACGTCACCGAAACGAAAGACGGCTTCAGCGGCTCCAGCTCGGCAATGTTTTGAAAGAGCGACTCCGCAGCCTGCTCGGTCTTTGGCGGAAAAAACTCGAATGAGAGCGTGACGCGGTGCCGCTCGAAGATATCTTTGATGTGCGCTGACAGCGTCGTTTTCTCGATTTCAGTAGACATGGCAACTTTCCTCATTCCCGGCCATGGACAGCACGAGCGAACTGGCCGCCGCCCTAAATTTCGTGGCGGCCCAATGGGTGCGCCGCACGTGCGGCCTCTCCACTGACGGGCGGCTCGGCCCGTACCAGGAGGGCATCGGCAATGCGTGCCAAATACCCGACGGCATGCTCGTGCATTTCGTCCGCATAATCATCCACGCGCTTGGCAAACCAACTGTGAAAGGCCAGCGCGGGGATGGCCACGCCCAGTCCGGCGACGGTTGTGACTAACGCACGCGATATCCCGTCAGCCAGCACCTGGGGGTCGCCCAAACCCTCGGCCGATATGGCTTCAAAGACAATGACCATACCCAATACCGTACCCATAAGTCCAAGCAATGGAGCGATTCCGGCGATGATTTCGAGCAAAACAAGCCCTCGTTCAAGGCGAATCAACTGAGCCCTTCCCGCGGCGTTGACGGCCTCGAGGACATGTGATTGTCCGCGGTGATGTGCGGCAAGGAGCGTCTCGATGACTCGGGCGAATGCGCCTGGCGTACGTCTGCACAGCGCGAGCGCCTCGCCGGGCGAGGGACTGCGGGTGCTGGATACCAAATCGAGCACATCCGGATGGAGCACCCTTCCCCGGCGCAAGGCCCACGCGCGCTCTAGAATGATGGCCAGGGCGGCGACGGAGCAGATGGCCAGCGGCACCATGAGCCAGCCCCCGGCTGCAATCAGTTCCCAGGCCCGCGTCATGAGCAGGGCGGCGCCAGCACGCCGCTACAGGAAGTTGAAGGTCCAGCGAATCTCAATGTTCTTGCTCCGAAAAACGTCGGGGACTTCAAAGGGAAACGGTTTGAATGGGGCGGCGTTCCGCAGGGCATCGGCGCACAACGCGGCGAAAGCACGTGAATCGCCTGGCTCGACAATTTGAACATACGCCAAGGAGCCATCGGGGGCAATGGCGCAATCGACCACGGCAGATGTACGTCCCGTGCCAATGTAATCGAGTTGAAGGGCAAGCTGCCACTCCCGCTCCACCGTGTCGCGAATGTAGGTGAGATACGGCGCGATGTCGTCTTGCATGGCTTCGAAGTTCAGGAAGCCGCGCCCTTTGAGGCCTCCCTGCACACGCCCGCGCGATGGCTGCGCAGGGCGGCGCGACTCGGGAATCGGCGTTATCTGCGTCTGCTCTTGCGCCTCGGATTGCGGCGAAGGTTGCGCCGGGCGCGAAGGAGGCTGCGGCCGCGGCCTTGCCGCCTGCGCCACCTGCACGCGTTCAGGTTCCGGTTCCTCTACAGGCTGTGGCCGAGAACGCGCCGGGGCTTCATCCTCCTGCTCCTGCGGTTCTGGCGTGCGCGCGCGCGCCTCTTCTTCCGCACGTGGGGCATCTTCAGACCGGGGCGCTTCCTTTGGCGCCTCGCGCGCGGCCTCTTGTGTCTTGGGCTCCTCCCCCTCGGCGGCTTCGGC
>CAZLBS010000623.1:0-572 GCA_964557505.1 uncultured Nitrospiraceae bacterium
ATGGCCTGCTGAATCGACCCGTCCGTAAGAATCATCGAAAGCGCCCCCCGCCATTTCAGGTACAAAGTGTACGCGGGCTGGTGAGGTGCCGGCAATCCTATTGCATCACCTCGACAACTGCTTCGCCAGTAAACACATATACTGAGTCGCCTGAGGCTGGGGCGATGTTGTGGCGTCCCGTGAACGGGCCGAATGCTGGAAGGACCGCCTCATGCGGACGCACCCAGAGACAATGAAAGCGGTGATGGTCGCGGCCCGGGCCCGTCAGCCGCACCGCGGGATGGAGATGGCCGCACAGAACATACGCGCCATGCTGTGTCCCCGGTTCGTGCGCTAAGGTGAAAGGGTCAAACGCATACGGCTCGGGCACGCACGCGATGCGCCAGTTTGCTGGGGGATCGCCCGCGCGCTTGTCATGGTTGCCGCGGACCAGCAAGACCTCGACATCGCTGTGACGTCCACGCCATGCGCGCCACGCCGCGTCGACAGCGGGCGCATATCCCTGTTTCGCATGAATGAGATCCCCTAGCACCACGAGGCGTTGGGCGTTCGTGCGCTCAATGGCAGCCGTG
>CAZLBS010000623.1:582-2413 GCA_964557505.1 uncultured Nitrospiraceae bacterium
GCTTCGGGTACGGGGATGGCCATCGATTGAAAGGCGGCTGCCTTGCCCAAGTGGACATCCGCGGCAAGAAGGCAGGACCCCCGCGGCCAGAAAACCGCCCTTTCTGGCAGCACCGTAACGGCTTCGCCCCCTAGGCGAATGCCGAGTGCGCCGCTTGTTGCCGGCGCGGGGGAGAGGCGAGGCGCATTCGATGGGCGATTCATGCTGAAAGGATACCAACGCGGCCCGCCGCGTTTCTTGTCCGCGTGCCTCTAAGACCCGCGCATCTGGCGAATGACGGCTTCCATGTGGTCAAGATACTTGGACAACGCCTCGCGGCCCTTCTTGGTGAGCTTGTATTCGGAGCGGGGTTTGCGGTTGGCGAAGCTCTTCTTGCACTGCACATAGCCCGCGTCTTCAAGCTTGCGCGCGTGCACGCTTAAGTTGCCATCGGTCACATCGAGCATCTGGCGCAGCTCGCTGAACGTCACGGCGGGATTCGCAGCCAGCGCGCTGACTATCGCCAGGCGCGTGCGCTCGTGAATCGTCCGGTCGATAGGGGCAATGTCGATGGCGCCGGGCAGGGCGTGAGCCGGCGCCGGCATGTGCTCGGTCTCTTGCGCAATGCGCTTCGCGGTGTCTTTGGCCATAAGGCCTTATCCTCCGTATCGCCGTGCGATGATCATGCCGAACAAAATGTGCAGGCCGCCGAAGCCCATTGCCAGCAATACATCCATGGCAACGGCGGCCGGCTCAGGACCAAACAAGACGGGCATCAGCAAGGCCGCCCCGCCGCATGCCATGAACAGGCCGCCCAATATCGGCACCGGCGGTACGCTGTGGGCGCCGCCCGAAAACACGGCCAGTCCATAAAGCGTCATCCATACGCCTGGCAGCAACTCTTCATGGCCAAGCAACACGCAGGTCAGCGAGAGCATCGCGCCGGCGATGGCGGCCGGCAGAAAGTTCCCAAAGAAGCGCCTGCCTGCTCCCTCGAGCAGCGGCTCGCATGCCCGCCGCGCCTTCAACACCGCGCCGGTAAAGCCGGCCGTGCTGGCAGCCGCCGCAAGTAGGAGCCAGCAACTGAGCCACCAGTAGGGCGTAAGGCGCAACGAAGCAATCGCGCTGCCAGCGAGCGCCATGATGCCAACGGCCACCGTAGCCCGCCCAGACACGGACGTAAAGCGCGAAGCCCGGGTCATCGTGTCGCGGATAAAGGCCAGGTTGTCCATGGCACGCGCATGCAAGGCCACCGGCTCCGCGGAAGCCATCTCACGCGCCGTATTGTCTGACCGATTCGTCATGCCAACGCCTTCTTCCCTATGGGTACTTTATACCGCAAAGAATGGCGCGTCAACAATGACTCGGAAACGTCAGTTGTAGAGGAGCGGCCTATTGAAACGGGGCGACGGGCGCCGGGGGCGGCAGCAGAATCATCATCACGACTTGGCGAAGCAGCCACACGGCCACGAGCGCCACTAGAGGCGAGAAGTCCATGGGGCCGAAAGATGGCAGCAGCGCGCGAATCCGGGAGATGACCGGGTCCGTGATTAGCGCAAGCCAGCGGAGGCGGGGGCTGTACAAGTCCAATTCAAGAAAGCCCGCCGTCCATCGAACGAGAATGCACATCATATAAAAGGTGCACACGCTGTACGTGAGCAAGATAGGCATGTGTTCGACATTCACGTTAAAGGCTCCTCGGACGCGGGCTGCAGCGGGGCGCGGCCAATACACGTATAGATGGGACCGCGCGGCGTCAACTCACTGCGAAAGCATGCCACAGCGCGCACCGGCGCCGCACCCCCTGCAAAGGCCCCGTGCTCCTCGAGGAAGCGGGCCATGGGCGCGGCAG
>CAZLBS010000624.1:0-2405 GCA_964557505.1 uncultured Nitrospiraceae bacterium
ATGTCGCTCTTGTGCGCAATGTCGGGCGAGGAAATCTTCATCACGGCGGGATAGCCCATGTGCTCGCAAATGCTCACCGCTTCTTCGGCGGTGCGCGCGAGTTGGCCGGGCATGACGTAGAAATCGTAGGCGCGGAGGATGGCTTTCGCGTCGACCTCGCCCGCCTGCATGATGCCCTGCCGGGCATGCCGGCGGAGAATGCGCTCGGCGCGGTGCCGGTTTACAGGGAACCGCGTGACGACCCGGGGCGGGCGCTTGAGCCACTCGCCGTAATCGGCCATTGCGCGGAGCGAGAGTGCGGCGCGCTCGGGCGAGAAATAATCCGGGATGCGCTCTGCGACGAATGCCTTGCACGCGGGCTTGATCTCGCGCCCGCCCATGAATGAAACAAGCAGCGGCTTGAGCAGCATGCCCTTGGTGTTGCGGTACGTTTGCATGCTTTGGATGATGGCGTGGGCCGTTTCGAGCGGATGCGACATGGCTTGCGGCGTGAGGATGAGCATGATGCCGTCGATGTGGTCATCATGCATGGCCGCGTCCAGCGCATCGATGTACCGGCTCGGACCCGCATCGCCCAGGATGTCAATCGGGTTGCCGGCATGAGCCATGGGCGGGAGTTTCTGGGCCAAGGCCTGTGCGTTTTTTTCGGTAAGGGGCGGCACCTCCAAGCCGTATTGCTCGGCGGCATCGGCGGCAATGATCCCGGGTCCGCCGGCATTCGTGATGATGCCAACGCGCCGCCCCCGTGGGATGGGCTGCATGGCGAGCGCCATCGAAAAATCGAAGAGCTGCTCGAAGTTCTCTGCGCGGATGACGCCGGCACGCTTAAAGGCCGCGCCATAGGCCATGTCGAGGCCCACGAGGCTGCCGGTATGCGAGGTTGCCGCACGGGCGCCAGCCTGCGTCGTGCCTGCCTTCAGCACGACAACGGGCTTCTTGCCGGCCGCGGCTTCGGCCACCTTGATGAATTCGTCTCCGTCGCTGATGGCCTCGAGGTAGCAGGCGATCACCTCGGTCTGCTCGTCGTGTGCCAGTTCCTCGAGGAGATCCGTTTCATCGATGTCCGCCTTGTTGCCGACGCTGACAAGCTTGGCAAGGCCGACGCCGTGTGCGCGGGTCCAGTCGAGAATGGCCGTGCACAAGGCGCCAGACTGTGAGACGACGGAGATATTGCCTTCCAATGCCATTTGGGGAGCAAAGGAGGCATTCATGCCAATGGCGGTGTTGATGAGCCCCAGGCAATTTGGACCGAGAAGTCTTACGCGGGCTTGCTGACACAGCGCGGCAAGCTCCTTTTCGGAGCGGGCGCCGGCCTCGGAGCCTTCACGAAAGCCTGCCGTGATGATGCTGATCGCCTTGACGCCGGCGGCGATGCAATCTTGTACGGCTTGGCGCACCAGCGAGGCGGGCACCACCACAATGGCGAGTTCGATGTGATGGCCGGTCTCGCCGATGCTGGGATAGCATTTCAGGCCAAGGATTTCATTAGCCTTTGGATTGATAGGGTAGATCGGCCGTTCGAAGCCACCGGAGATCAGATTGGATAAGACGGCATGCCCCACCTTATCGGTGGAGCGCGAGGCGCCGATCACGGCGATTGCATTGGGTTCAAGCAATGGGCGGAGCGACGAACCGCCGCCTTCGGTCCGACGCCCGTCTTTCCGGTGCACTTGTTGGTATTCATCCGTTGCGAGAGCATCGTTCATAAACAGGCCTCTGTTCGCAGCGACGCCACACAGTTCTGCGCGGCGGCAAACCGCATGCTTACAGGCGCCAGATTAGTGCTGAGCCAGGCGCTTGTGCTCGGCGACGAGCTGGTCGACCACGCTCGGATCGGCCAGGGTCGTGGTGTCTCCAATGGCATCGTGTTGGTTTTCGGCGATCTTCCGCAAAATCCGGCGCATAATCTTGCCGGAGCGCGTTTTGGGCAATGCCGGGGCAAATTGCACGACATCTGGCGCGGCGATGGGGCCAATCTCTTCGCGGACATGGCGCACGAGTTCTTTGCGCAATTCTTCGGAGGGCTCGACACCGCCGACAAGCGTCACATAGGCATAGAGGGCCTGGCCCTTGATGTCATGCGGCATGGGCGCCACGGCTGCCTCTGCTACCTGTGCATGGCTGACGAGCGCGCTCTCGACTTCAGCCGTCCCGATGCGGTGGCCCGAAACATTGACTACGTCGTCGATACGGCCCATGAGCCAGTAGTCGCCGTCATCGTCCTGCCGGCAGCCGTCTCCCGTAAAATAGAGACCTGGAAACATGGTGAAATAGGTGTCGATGAAGCGCTCGTGATCGCCCCACATGGTGCGCATCATCCCGGGCCATGGCTTTTTGATGCAAAGCTTGCCGCCCTCATTGAGGTCGCCTTGCGTAGCATCGTCGCGCCAGATGACTGGCTCGAC
>CAZLBS010000625.1:0-2405 GCA_964557505.1 uncultured Nitrospiraceae bacterium
TCAACAAGTTGCGGCTACATGCCCGCCAATATTTGCCATTAAAGTTCATTCTAGTAGCACCCCATTATGGCGCGCCTCAGCTAGGCCGCAGGACGAATGCATAGAGGGGACACACGATGGATCCTACCCGAGCACGGGCGCTAGAACGGCGCCTCGAAGCGGAACTGAACGACATTGAAAATCGGCTCGAAGAAGCGCGGCGTGAGCTTGGCGAAAAAGCCGAACGTAAATCGTCTCGAGAGGCCGTTGCCGCGATCCGTTGCGAATCGGAACAGCATGCACATTCAATGCGGGAAGCGGTCGAAGAGGCGCGCGCAGCATTCGAGCGCGTACGCCAGCTGCCGCTTCACCGTTGGGAAGATGAACTGCCGGGCCTGGAGCAGACGTGGCGCGAACTCAGAGAGTGCCTAGGGCTCGTGCAGGCGAGCGCGGCCAAACACTGAACTCCGCGGCAGGCCGCCGCGCTGCCAGTGCCTGCGCGTAAGGGCTTGGGACATGTGGATTCGTACGCGTTTGCTGCTCCGGTATTGCTTTGCCGCCGAGACGGTCTTGCTGCTCAAGGTGCGTCCTCGCAGCGGCTGGCATCAATGGGTTGCCCGTGAATCCTCCTCGATCCAGCCGGATGCCTTTCCGGTTCAACTGGTTGATGAGTTCGGCAATCTGTGCCAGCGCGTGGTCGCCCCCGCAGGTCCCTGGCGCTTTTCGCAGGAGGCCGAGGTGCGGGTCGGCGGCACGCTCGATGCGCCGGGCGAAGCGCCTTTTGTGCCCGTGCAGGAGTTGCCCGACGCTGTGCTGCCATACTTGGCGCCAAGCCGGTACTGCGAATCCGACCGCTTGATCGATGCGGCGCGCGATTGTGTTGGCGAAGCGCCCCCAGGCAGCCGCCAAGTCCATGCCATTCTTGAGGACTTGCGCCGGCGCATTCGCTACCAGCCCGGGTCAAGCGGGGCCCCGCGTTCCGCTTTGGAAGTCAACACCGGCGCCGAAGGCGTTTGCAGCGATCTCGCGCATGTGGCCATTGCCTTGTGCCGGGCGTTGAGCATTCCAGCCCGCTATGTGAGCGGCTACCGCCTCGGCCTCGACCCGCCCGACATGCACGCCTGGTTTGAAGCCTACATCGGCGGGCGCTGGTATACCTTCGACCCCATCGAGGCCGTCCCGCATCCCGGCCGCGTCGTCGCCGACTACGGCCGCGACGCCGCCGACGCCGCCTTCGTTACCCAATACGGCCCGCCCGCCGCGCCCGAGCGGGTTCAAGTCGAGGCGGAGGAAAGGGCATAAGGCAACGTGCAGACCTGGCAAGAGTGGCCGCCGCCTGCGCGTGCGGATGACAGTTGTAAGATAGCGCAGGCCGCTAAAAGGCTTGCGCAGTGAGCCGAGCTATGACGCGAGGGGCTCTTCTCGCGGCTTGGTCGTGAGGCGGCGCATGAAATCTCCAAATCGGCGCGGGGCCAGACCGGATGCCGGCTATTTCGCAACGCGCAGCGTCAGGGCGAAGGGGAGGAGACAGAGGGCGGCGGCCATGAAGTACATGACGGGGGCTCCCAGGCGCCAATAGATGAGGCAGACGCAGAGGGGGCCGAGGGCGCGTCCGAGGGACCCCATCGAGCGGAAGACGCCGAGGGCGCGTCCCTGTTCGTCATCGGTGGTGCATTGCGAGGCGAGGCTGGTGAGGCAGGGCGTAACCTGCGCGCTGCCCGCGGCGAGGATGAGCAATCCGCCGGCGAGGGGCGCGAGCGATTCGCCCCAGCCGATGAGGGCCAAGCCGGGGATCGAGAGGGCCAAGCCATGGAGCGACATGCTGCGCGGCGGAATGCGTTCGGAGAAGCGCCGCACGTAGCCGCCTTGCATGAGCGCCGTGGTCAATCCGACGAAGAGCAGCACGATGCCGATTTGCGCCGGACTGAACCCGAGGCGCTCGGTAATGTGGAAGGTGAAGGCGAACGTCGCGCCGGAAAAGATGAGGTTATAAAGGAAGTACGACCAGTTGACGGGCATGACGCCGGATTGGCTGGCCTGGGCGAAGAGCCGAATGGGGTTCGCGGGCCGCTCGGCCGATTCCAAGGCATCGCCATTGGCGGGGTGCGTCTCCGGAAAGACGGCCACGACGTACGCAAGATTCGCGGCCGATAGCACGAACGCGATGAGCGCGGCGAAGGAGAATGGGTTGACGCCGTATGCCGCCCATGCGGGCATGAGTGCGCTCAGGTCAACCTGCGAAGCGGCGCCGCCTATCGCAGGCCCGAGGATAAAGCCCATGCCTAGGGCGATGCCGATGACGGCGAGGCCGCGCGTGCGATCTTTTGCCGCCGTCACATCGGCAATGGCGGCGCTTGCTGTGGCGATGTTGGCGCTCATGATGCCGCCGACGATGCGTGCGGCGGCAAGCACCCAGAACTGGGCCG
>CAZLBS010000626.1:0-2404 GCA_964557505.1 uncultured Nitrospiraceae bacterium
ATGATCGCGATGACCACCAGCAATTCAATGAGGGTAAAGCCCCGCTTCGGGGAAGCGTGTTGCATCTGAGGCAATT
Organism: uncultured Nitrospiraceae bacterium; assembly: GCA_964557505.1. Taxonomy (GTDB): domain Bacteria; phylum Hydrogenedentota; class Hydrogenedentia; order Hydrogenedentales; family CAZLBS01; genus CAZLBS01. The sequence goes on from CAZLBS010000626.1 coordinate 77, forward strand.
GTGCTCGCATGGTGAGAATCTCCACCTGTCGTGGAACGTGGTAGCTGCCTCCCGGTATCAGAGAATGCAACCGCCTTGTCCCAAGTTCTTTGACTATCTCGGTTAGGTTCTGGTCACGCATACCCGCCTGAAAACGGGGCTATGCATGCCGGAGGAGTGGGTACGCTCGGTGAAGCCTAGCCGAGGACAGGTGGCGCGCGGGGAGCAGCCGGGTCAAAAAGGTGGGCTATGCAGCAAGACTGTATGCTTACAGTTGACGCCGCGGAAAGGGGCGCCGTTGTGAGGCGGGGGAATGGGGCCGTTTGCACCGCATATGTATGGCTGAAGAGCCAGAAGTCGAGGCACGTGAAGCATACGGCCTCAATCGAGGTATTAGCAGGTTCCGGGTTGGTTTTCGAAATGGATGCACTGTGGCGACAATGCTCGAGGTGGCATTGCCCGGAACCATCGCCGGCCATCGCGGAAAGGTGAAGCGCCCGGTACACAGGGAAACCAAGCATTCCCGCAAGAATGCCCCACACGGCAATGGTGCAATGCACTTTTCGGGACACGTTATTCAGCCTGAGCACCCCCGTGCTCCAGTGCAAATGTCCGTGTGTACCCATGCTGCCCATTCGTGCAATCGCCAATTTTATGCGTTACGGCCTTGCCGGGATGGTCTGAGCCGTATAAGCAACGTTACGCCTCTTTGCGCTGAATTGCAAGCCAAAAATCGGCGATCAGTTCGAGAAAAATGCAAGTTTCTCGTAAGTCCATCTCAGTCTTTTAGTTGCAAGCAACTTGCAGAAGGCCGGGGGAGTATGACAAGCTTCTATTAAAGGGAAGCGATTTATGTCCACTGAGAGCGAATGCCCCTTTGTTATGGGAAGACCCTTTGGATGCCTTCTTCAAAGCCGCACCACCATCTGGACATGAGCGATGCGCGCGCGCTGCTGAAGTCGCATGACTTGCGGTGCACGACGGCGCGCGTGAGCATTCTCCGCTGCCTATCCGATGCCACAGCCCCACAGGAAGCCGCCAGCATCGCAGCGGAATTGGAGAGCTTTGGCTTCGACCAGTCCACCATCTATCGCGCCCTGACCGATCTCGCGGAAGCGGGACTCGTCGCCCGCCTCGAAGTAGGCGATGGGCCCCGGCACTTCGAACTCGCACCCGACGCGGGCGGCGCCAGCCAGCCCCATAGCCATTTCTTCTGCACCGAATGCCACCGGGTGTTCTGCCTGACGCCCGCCCAAGTCAGCCTGAAAAAGGGCGGCAAGCAGGCGCCTTTACCCGGTACTCCCACGGAAATCCTCATCAAGGGCCGGTGCACTAACTGCCATTAGCGCTTGCCGCTCAACGCGCCCCACGTCCACCGCCTCCTTTCTGCATCATTTTCGGACTTGCAAGTTACTTGCATTTGTGCTTATCATCCCCACCATCGCTCGCAGCGTGAACCAAATACGCTCGCCGCACACGCGGAAGGCTAGCGGGAAAGGAAGCACTATGCGCAAACTCCCTGTCACCGTTCTCTCAGGCTACCTGGGTGCAGGCAAGACGACGCTCCTCAACCATGTCCTTACGAACCGCGCGGGACTCAAGGTTGCCGTGATCGTCAATGACATGAGCGAAATCAACATCGACGCAGCCTTCGTGCAGGACAGCGGCCAGCTGTCGCGCACAGACGAACAGCTGGTCGAGATGTCGAACGGATGCATCTGCTGCACGCTTCGGGACGATTTGTTGCAGGAGGTGGCCCGCCTTGCCCGCGACGGGCGCTACGATTATCTGCTGATTGAATCCACCGGCATCTCCGAGCCGTTGCCGGTAGCGCAAACGTTTACGTTCGCCGACGAATCAGGAACAAGTCTTTCCGATGTCTCGCGCCTGGACACGCTGGTCACCGTTGTCGACGCACTCAACTTCGCGGAGGATTTCGAGGGCTTGGATTTCCTCAGCGACCGGGGAGAAACCGCCGGCGAAGAGGATACGCGCAGGCTCGCGGACTTGATGGCGGACCAGGTGGAGTGGGCAAACGTAATCGTCGTCAACAAATGCGACGTTGCCAGCGAAGCGCAGATTCAGTTTTGCGAATCGGCTGTGCGCGCGATGAATCCTGAAGCGCGCATCCTTCGCGCAACCCACGGCAGGGCGCCGCTTCGAGAAATTCTGGACACAGGCCTTTTTGATATGGAGAAGGCGCAGCGTGCACCCGCATGGATCAAGGAACTGCAAGAAGAACACGTGCCCGAAACTGAAGAGTACGGCATATCGAGCTTTGCCTTCCGCAGTCCGCGGCCGTTTCACCCTGTTCGCCTCGGAATCTTTTTGGCCAAAGAGCATGAAGGC
>CAZLBS010000627.1:0-2400 GCA_964557505.1 uncultured Nitrospiraceae bacterium
CACATCGACAGGAAATAGCCCATGTGGCCAAGGTGCTCGTGAATGCGCGGCAGGGTGTAGTCGGTGGCGTAGTATTCGCCCCAATCAGGAACGCCGGCATCCTTGGCCATGGTCAGGCGGCGCCGCGGCCCCGCACGACCGCCCCGAACGTCCGCAACAGGATTTTCAGATCCAGCTCCAGCGACCAGTGGTCAATGTAATCGAGGTCCAGTTGCACCCATTCCGTGAAATTGGTGTCGCTGCGCCCGGTGACCTGCCAGAGCCCCGTGATGCCGGGCCGGACGCTCAGGCGCCGCCGCTGGTCCCACTCGTACTCCGCCACCTCGTTCGGCACCGGCGGCCGCGGCCCTACCAGGCTCATGTGCCCCACGAACACGTTGATAAGCTGCGGAAACTCATCGATGCTGTACTTCCGGATGAATCGGCCCACGCGCGTCACCCGGGGGTCCTTGCGCATCTTGAACACGGGGCCGTCCGCCTCGTTCTGCTCCATCAGCTTGGCCTTGAGTTCCTCGGCGTTCACCACCATTGAGCGGAACTTCAGCATCTTGAAGCGGCGCATGTTCATGCCGACGCGTTCCTGCCCGAAGAAGATGGGGCCCTTGGAATCGAGCCGGATGATGACCGCCAGCGGCACGAAAACCAGGGGCACCAGCACAAGCAGGCCCAGGCCGGACACGAGGATGTCGATGATCCGCTTGACCGCCAGCTGCACCTGTTGCTCCGGAATCGCCGACAAGGACAGCAGCGGCACATCCTCAATGAGGTCGATCCGCCGTCGCGCGATGCGCACCGGGAAGAAATCCGCCACGAGCCGCACCACCACGCCCACGCTCTCGCACAGGCTCGCGATGTTGTGAATCGTGTCGTAATGTGACGCGATCGTGAGCGTGATGTAGACCTCGTCGACCACCTCGTTGCTGAGCACGCTTTCCAATTCGCTCGTGCGGCCGAGGTATTCCAGGTCCATGCCGTCGAAAACGCCCATCCGCGAAGGGTCGTCGTCGAGCACACCCGCCAGGCAGTAGCCATACTCCTCATGGTAGAGGATGACCTCGGCGAAATGCTTCGCTCGCTCGTTCGCCCCCACGATGAGGATGCGCCGGTAATTGAAGCCGCGCCGGCGGATATTCCAGAGAAAGAGCCGGAGGCCGAGGCGCCATACCATCAGCGAAGCCGAGGCGAGCAGCCCGAACCCCACCATGAACTCGAAGGCCACCTCGCCGCGCTGAAAGAACGCAATCAGCAGGGCAGTCGACACGAAGGAAATGCCCGCGGCCTTGACGATCGAGCGCATCAACTCGAAGGTGGAGTCGTCCCGCCGCGATACGAAAAGGCGTTGCTCGGCCGCCGCGGCCAGCCACGTGAGCCCGAACACCAATCCATAGGCCGCGAACGTCCGCAAGACGCCCCCGTCCCAATCGGCATCGGGCCACCCGGCGTGGGCGGCAGCCGCGATTACATACGCCCCGCCTATCACCGCCGCGTCGGCCAGCCCCATCATGACCGTCAAAAAGCCTGCGTTTTGCTTGAGCACAGGCACGAATACTTTCCTTTCCAGCCCGCCCGGCAAGGCGGTTGCCACCGTGGGGATTGTAGGTGGGCGGCCCTCCTTCGCACAAGCCCCGCACCACATGCGCCCGGATTGGCCCCCAGACAACAAACCGCCCGCCTCGGAATCCGAAGCGGGCGGATGATTGCACGCCCCCGGAACTGGCGGCATCCGCTTACGCGATGCCTGCCGGACCGGACACTACAATGGGACTGGCTAGCCGAGCAGCGTCAGAGCCGTCTGCGGCACGATGTTCGCCTGCGCGAGAATCGAGGTTCCCGCCGTAGTCAGAATCTGGTTCCGCGTGAACTGGATGGTCTCGCGGGCGATGTCCGCATCGCGGATAGCGCTTTCCGACGCCAGCGAATTCTCCTCCTGGATGGCCAGGGTATCGATGGTGAATTCGAGCCGGTTCTGCTGGGCGCCAAACTCAGCGCGCAGGTCATTGACCGTGTTGATTGCGTTGTTGAACGTGGTGATCGCCGTCTCCGCGTCATCCTGGTCCGACACGTCGATCGCAGAGATCCCCAACTGCGTGGCGCCGGCACGAACGCCTTCGACCACAAGGCTCTGGCCCGCCGCGGAGCCAGTCTGCAACGTCACGTCGTTGGTCGTGTTCAGGATGGCGATACCGTTGAACGTGGTATCCGTGGAGATATCGTTGACCTGGGCGATCAACTGTTCGATTTCGAGCTGAATCGCCGCGCGGTTGTCGTCGCTCAGCGTGCCGTTCGCGGCCTGCACCGCAAGTTCGCGGCCACGCTGAAGGATTGACGCCGTCGTGGCAAGCCCGCCCTCTGCCGTCTGCACGAGGGAGATGCCATCCTGTGCGTTGCGCTGCGCGACGC
>CAZLBS010000628.1:0-2392 GCA_964557505.1 uncultured Nitrospiraceae bacterium
ACTGGCCGCCGACGATCAGCGCACCGATGCCGGCGAGCATGCCGTGCACCACGGCGGGCGAGATCGCGCGGAACCAGCCGCCGACCTTCACGACACCGGCCAGCACCTGCAGGGCGCCGAGCAGTTCGCGCGCGATACCCCGGACAGCCCCATTTACGGCATGCCCATTATCGAGGTTGACCGGGCCAAGACCTGCTTCGTCCTGAAGCGTTCGATGCGCTCGGGCTTTGCCGGCGTCCAGAATCCCCTCTTCTTCAAGCCCAACACCAGCATGATCTTCGGCGACGCCAAGGCCACCATCCAAGCGCTTATCGGCGAGTTCAAGGAAGGGTAGGCTGCGACAAGACACCCCCTCGGTAGAAATGACGAGCGCCGGTCGAGTTCCGCGGCCGGCGCTTCGCGTTCAGTAGCTACGCGAACCGGGTAAACGCAGCGGGTGCGGCCGAAGGGTTCATTCCCTCGAAGGCGGACGGTCCTTGAGCCTCTGATGTCCTTGCAGGACCGGACTTCAGCCTGGTGAACACGGGCTGGCCCCCACGGAAAACCGCTTAGATGGTCTTTGTGAATACAGAGCGGCGCTGTCACCGGGTTGGTTGAATCCCGGTGTTGCAAGGATACTGCGCGGCAGACCGACTCTTGCACCTGGCAGTGATGCTCGGCGCTGTGTTTTCCATCTGCCGTGCCCGCACTCACGCCAGCAAGGACTCAGCCGCCCTCTCCCTTGACTGCCCCGGGCCACACCGTCCGCTACTCTTTGTTGCCCGTGTCCCGGACCCAACGTTTGTCACGGCCAAACAAGTTTGGCCGTGACTCGAGTGGGACCATTCTTAACGCACGCTGAGGTCCGCAAAGAACCTGGTTGCGCCGACCCTCGCGCACGTACCTGTTCATCGCCGAAAGAACACGGCCAAGCAAAGCTTGATTGTTGCGCGCGAGACGCGAGGCGTCCGTATCCCTCTCCGCCAAGCGTGATGATCAAGGCGCATCCCCATGGTGTCCTTGTAAAACCGGACGTCAGCCCAGTGACACGCGGTCCAGGGTAGGGCCGAGACCTTTTCATCGGTGTGTCCTTGCCCTGCAGGGCCGGCACGATGGCACGCCGTCACACCGGTTGCCGGGGCTTGTACGTCCCGCGTTACTGGGCTATAGAGCCGTCTCAGAATCAGGCGATCTCCCGCTGCGCTAGTGTCAGTCTTAGCGGGAATCAGGCATTGTGCGCACTTACTGGGCACTTAGCGTGGGTTCGGCGTTGAAATGTGCTAAACCCAAGCATGTCAGCGATCAACGCAATCGTTGATTGGGGTTTGGGTTGGGATGGGTTACCCTAGGGTCAGCGTTGGCTTGGGTTAGCGGCAGCCGATGCCGGTAGAATGCGCCCCGGGCGCGAAGGGTAGCACGTGGTGCTGCATAACCGGGGAGAGGAGCAAGCATGTACCTACCGGATTTAGGGCGGCGTATACGCACGCAACGCGAAAAGCGGAAGCTGAAGCAGCAAGACATTGCGAACGCGCTGAACATCAGTCCGCAGGCGGTGTCGAAATGGGAACGCGGCGAGAACGCGCCCGACATCGCATTGCTCGCGCCGCTGTCGAAAGTGCTTGACGTTACCGTCGACTGGATTTTGGCGGCGCATGAGGCGGAGAAGGATGTCATCGAGGGCACCGTGATGGTGTCGAGCTTCAGCGGCGCATATCAAAAGTCGCTTGGGATGCCGCCGCGCGACTTCGCGACCTGGGCGAACAGCATCTTTATGCAGTTGACGGAAGCGGCGCTGCACAACGGCGGCGTGCCCATCAAATACATGGGCGACCGGTTCCTGTGTTTCTTCAGTGGAACGGAGCACGCGGACAGGGGCCTGAAGGCAGTGGCGCAGTCGAAGCGTTTGATTGGCGAGCCGCTCAAAATCGGGATGGCGACCGGGGATGTATTCCTTGGCAATGTCGGTCATCCGGATTACGCCAACACGGATGTGATGGGAGAGGCGGTGAATTTAGCCTTTCTCGTGTTGGAATGGGCCGAGCAGCATAGCGAGTCTGGCGTCGCCGTCTCGCAGCGTGTGCTGAAAACAGCCAAGAGAGCGCCAAAGGCGATGCGCAAAGAAGACGTGAAGTTTCTGGGGCTAGACCTCCCGGTGACGATAGGTGTGATTAAGTTGACGGAGTCCTGAGCGGCAGGCGAATGAGCGCTGGCATGCTTGGGAACGCCGCCGCGGGAGCCGGCGGCCAACCAACAATGGAGACGTGTAGAACATGGCAACAGTAACGCGAGAATCGCTGCGGACGAATCTGCCCCATAAGGTGGCCGACATCAACCTGGCCGACTGGGGCCGGAAAGAGCTGGACATTGCCGAGAAGGAAATGCCCGGCCTGATGTCGATCCGCGAGCGGTATGC
>CAZLBS010000629.1:0-1398 GCA_964557505.1 uncultured Nitrospiraceae bacterium
CGGCTTTACGAGGACCGCTGGTGCATCGTGACGCCGCAGCCGGAGCAAGACGCGGAAGCACTCGAGCGGATTCGCACCCTGTGGCGCTCCGTCGGCATGAAGCTCTACGAATGCAGCCCAGAAGAGCATGACAGGGTCATCGCACGCACGAGCCACGTGCCCCATCTCTAGGCAGCATGCGCCGCTGAAATCGCCGCCGCTGCCGGCCCTGCCGCACCTTTCGTCGGCAGCGGCTTCCGCGATACGACGCGCGTCGCCGATGGCCGGCCGGACGTGTGGCGCGACATCTGCATGACCAATCGCGATCCCATCGCAGACGGCATCGACGCGGCGATCGGACATTTGCAGCGCGCCAAGCAGCTTATCGCCGAAGGCGACGCGGATGGCTTGCATGCCCTCTTTCAAGCAGGACACGAAGCCCGCCAGAAGGTGCTGCACTCGTGACCAGTGCCGGACGCGGCAGCGGCATAGGACCTGGAACACGCCGGGGCTGCTTCATTACCTTCGAGGGCGTCGAAGGCTGCGGCAAGAGCACCCAACTCGCGCGCGCCGAAACGTACATCCGCGAGAAAGGCCTTCAGGTAGACGTGACGCGGGAGCCTGGCGGCACGCGCATTGGCGAAGCCATCCGCGCCATGCTGCTCAACCCCGAGCACACCGAGATGTCGCATGTTGCCGAGTTGATGCTGTATGCGGCGGCACGCGCCCAGCATGTCGACGAACGCATCGCGCCTGCCTTGCGCCAGGGACATGTCGTCTTGTGCGACCGCTTCGTGGATTCAACGACGGCTTATCAAGGCGGGGCAAGGGGTCAGGATGTCGAGCTATTGGCCAGCCTTCAAGGCTTTGCCACCCGCGGCTGCATGCCGGACCGCACCCTCCTGTTCGACATTGATGCCCGAGCGGCGCTCGCCCGCGTGCAAGGCCGCCGCCCGCTGGACCGGATCGAGAGGGAACCCTTGGCCTTTCACGAGCGCGTGCGCGAGGCCTATCTTGCCTTGGCGCAGCATGAGCCCGAGCGGGTAGTGATCATCAATGCGGCGCAAGATGAAGCGGCTGTTTTCTCAGAAGTGCGGGCGGTCATCGAGGAAACGCTCGCGCCCGTCACGGAGCCTCAGCCGTGAGCTTTGCAGCCATCCAGGATCAGCCCGTCGCGGTCCGCCTTCTGAGCCAACTCATCGAGCGTGCGCGCATTCCGCATGGCCTCATGTTTTGGGGCGAAGGCGGCGTCGGCAAACGAACCACCGCAATGGCATTCGCTCAAGCGTTGAACTGCCCGAACCGTTCGCCCGTGTACTCCCAGCCCTGCGGCACGGTCTTCACGCTGAGCACGATGAACGCCAAGGCCAGGACGACCAGCGCGATCACCAGAATGGTTGTTTCCGTCATCCGCCCTCT
>CAZLBS010000629.1:1408-2390 GCA_964557505.1 uncultured Nitrospiraceae bacterium
AGTATCCCATGGCAACCACCCCGGCGTGCGCACAGTGGCGCCCGTCAAGAAGTCACGCAACATCGATGTCGATACCATTGAGGCTATCAACGAGATGGCCTCGCTGCGGGTAGAACCCGGCACGTGGCGGGTGGTCATCATCCTCGATGCCGATCGCATGCGCCCCCCTGCGCAAAACCACTTTCTCAAGACCCTTGAAGAGCCGCCAAGCCGCACCGTCTTCGTGCTCGTCACCGAATACCCGCGCATGCTGCTGCCGACGATCCGGTCGCGCTGCCAAATGGTGCGCTTTCAGGCATTGACGCCAGGCGCCGTGCGCGCGCTCTTGCAACGGGAGCGCGACCTGCCGGATGAGTTGGCCGATGCCATTGCCCTCCTGGCTAAAGGCCGCATGGACCGCGCGCTCGATTTGGTCGATTCGGAAAAGCGCGACATTGCCATTAGCGTGGCCACGAAATTGGCCGAGGGGGAGAATCCTTCCACGCTTGCGGCAGACTTCTCGAAGGCACTGGCCAACGAACGTGATCAGTTGGCCGCGGCGTTGCGCGCGGAGGCCGGCGGCAGCAGCAAAGATGACGATGCTGACCGGGAAGAACGCGAACAGCGCAAGGAAGAACAGGAAGCTCTGGTCGATGCGCTTGCGCGGCGCACGATATTCGAGTACCTTTACTTGCTACAGACGTGGTACCGGGACGAGATGGTGTTGTCGGCGGCCGGCGACGCCAGCCGGGTATTTAACCGCGATAAGGTGGAAGCAATTCGTGCGGGCGCCTCGGCGGACCCAGCGAAGAAAATCGCCGCCATTGAACGCGCGCGGCTCTATCTCGAACGCTTCATTCAAGACGAGCGCGTGTTTCGCAGCTTGTTCTTTGCTCTCGCCGAGCGATAAGCCCACCGCAGCAGCCCCTCGTCCCTCGCCCTGACCATAGCGAGGAAGCATTCCCATGCAAACCATCAAAGTCCGCATGCGCAAACCCACGCG
>CAZLBS010000630.1:0-2378 GCA_964557505.1 uncultured Nitrospiraceae bacterium
TCAAAGGGGACATCGAGTTGAAAGGCGACCTGCAGCATGCGGGCATGCAGATTCGCATGGCCAACGAGGTGGTCGAGCACGAAGAGACGACCGAGTACCTCCTGCCCGAGGGCGCCGAGGAAACGGACAATGACGAGGTGATCGGCGCATGGTGGGTCCGCGGCGCATTCGATGTGCTCGGCGAGCGCTACCACGTCCTGCACATGACGGCGCCGTCGCATCACACAGGCATCCCCATCTACAGCATCCGCGACTACGGCCGCTTCGGCGCCTTCTGGGAAACCACGCTCTCGGAAGGAGAGCCCCTCGACCTGGCCTTTCGCATCGTGGTCAGCAAAGCCCCCCTGTCCATGGAGACCTGCAAGGCCATGTACGAGGCCTACGAGGCGAAGTAATTGAGCGTCTCCGGCGTGCCGCTCCTATCCATCGTCGCGCCCGTCTACAATGAGGCGGCGAATCTTGCGGAGCTTTACAGGCGGGTACGCGAGACGGTTGATCCCTTGGCCCTGTCATGGGAATTGGTCTTGGTCGACGATGGCAGCGCGGATCAGACGGAGGCGGCGCTGGCGGCGTTGCATGCGCAAGACAGCCGCGTGCGGGCGCTCATTCTGTCGCGCAATTTCGGGCACGAGCAGGCTTGCACGGCGGGTCTCGAAGCGGCCGGGGGAAAGGCCGTCGTGCTCATGGATGGCGACTTGCAGGACCCGCCAGAGGTCATCCCCGAATTGCTGGCCAAGTGGCGCGAGGGGTATGACCTCGTGATGGCGCAGCGCCAAAGCCGGGCGGGGGAGACCTGGTTCAAGCTGTTCGCCGCGTATTTGTTTTACCGCCTTATGGACCGCTTGACGCGCTGGGACTTCCCTAAAGATACCGGCAACTTCAGGCTCATGAGCCGGCCGGCGCTCGATGCATTTTTGCAATGCCCGGAGCGGGGACGGGTCGTGCGCGCGTTGACGGCTTGGGCGGGCTTCAAGCAGACGAGCATTGTCTACGCCCGTGAAGCACGGCATGCCGGGCGCAGCAACTACAACCTCCGCAAAACCATCGGCCTGGGCATCATGACCATTACGGCCTTCAGCGTAACGCCGCTGCGCGTAGCCACCATGGCGGGCATGGCCATTTGCGCGGCGGCAGTGCTCGCGGCCATCGGCGCTGCACTGCCGCTTCTGCTTGGCACAGCCGCCAATACCCTGCTCTTGCTCGCGTCGAGCATCTGGTTTCTGGGCGGACTCCAATGCATCTTCATTGGAATCGTGGGCGAATACATTGCCAAGATTCACCTTGAAGCCCGCCGCCGCCCGCTCTATTTCGTGCGGAAACGTTACGGATGACGCGGCACATAGCGGCGCCTTGCGCAAGTTAATAAGCCTTTACCGGATTCTACGTTCTTCTGTGCAACATAATGCCTTCGCCTGTTCTCGATTTCCCTAATCTAAAATTAGGGGTATCGAAAATTCGCAAACTACGGTATAGTATAAATAAGCGGTAAGATAGGCGCGGACTCCGGTCCGCTTGATTATGCGGCCGGGGCCCGGCAACCATGGGGAGTCCGGGCCAATGAATACTTGCCGTATCGAACCAGCAGCGCTTCAGGAAATGCTGGATGCGCTCGCTGCCGAGGGCTACACCGTCATCGGACCGCGCAAGCGGGACGGGGTCATTGCGTATGCCCCCATTAGCCGGACGGAAGATCTGCCTGCCGGCTGCCGCGATGAATGCGCCCCAGGCTGGTACCGCACCACGCAAGGCAGCAATGGCTACTGGTTCGCCTACACGCCGGGGCCGCGTTCCCTCAAGAACTACCTCTATCCAGCGCGTAGTCTGCTCTGCCGCGTGAAGGGCAGCGATAGCGACTTCGTCGTCGAGCAGGACCCCGAACCCGTGCCGCGGTATGCCTTCTTTGGCGTTCGCCCGTGCGGCCTCCACGCCGTTGCCATTCAAGACAACGTCTTTCTGCATGGGGCATATCCAGATGAACATTACAAGGCACGGCGAGAAAACGCCCTCTTCATCGGCATGGCCTGCACGCATCCCGGCGGGACATGTTTTTGCGATTCCATGGGCACGGGCCCCGGCGTGAATGCCCCATGCGACCTTGCTCTAACTGAAATCTGCCGGGATGGCGAGCATTTCTTCATCGCCCAAGCCCCATCCGAAAAGGGCCAGCACCTGTTGGAGCAGGTCACGCACCGGGATGCCCTGGATAGCGAACGGGCCGCAGCGGAAGAGGCGGTCGAGCATGCCAGAAAGCATATGGGGCGTTCGCTTGATTGCGGCAGCATCAAGGAATTGTTGTATGCCAACCGCGACGCGGCGCATTGGGAGACCCTTGCCGAGCGCTGCATGGCATGCGGCAATTGCACCATGGCATGCCCGAC
>CAZLBS010000631.1:0-2378 GCA_964557505.1 uncultured Nitrospiraceae bacterium
CGGCGGCAAGGCCCATGACGTACGGGTCGTTGCTCCAGCGCAGCGTCTGCACACTGCCGCGCAAGACGAGGAACTGGATCGTCAGAAAGGCTGTAAGCCCGAGCAGGCCCGTCTCGATGATGACCCGGGCATACTGGCTGTCGAGCACGCGGTCCCAATAGATGCCCCCGCCGAGGAATGGCCACACCTTGAGGTTGTGCTGCACCTTGTACCACACGTAGATGCGTTCGTAGGTGGACTTGTCGACCTGGTAGCCCGTGTCCTGCCCCAGCAGCGTGACCTCCTTGCCCGAGCCTTGCTGGAAGGTGTAGTTCACGCGCTCGATCACGTCCTGCGGCATCACGAGGGGGGATACGGCAAGGAAGAACAGCACCGCAAGCACGAGCCAGGTGCGCTGCGCCACCACGCCCAGGGCGATGGCCGCCGCGATCAGGCCGAGGTACGACGCCCGGGAGAGGGTGTACAGGAAGGGGATAAACGTCAGGACGAACAATCCGCCGTAGAGCAGGCTGATGCGCGGGCGCTTCTCGTAGAGGAAGAGGCCTCCCGCCACCATCATGACGATCATGAGGTAGCCGCCCATCGTATTTGGTTCGGTGCCTCCCGTTTCAAAGGGGGCGCTCACGCGCGATACCTGATTGATGGTGTATAGCCCATAACCCGATACCGCGAGGCCCACGATGAAAAACAACATAAGCTGCCGCTTGATTTGCGGAAGGCTCGTCGTGGCGCTCCCCACCAGAAAGAAGATCAGGTAAAACTGCAGCATCTTCACCGCCACGAACATGGCTGTGTAGTAGTCCCAGGCAGGCAAACTCAGCGTGAAGGCACGCGCCGTCGAGACGGCCGCGATGACCGCGTACAGCAAAATGCCCCAGTTCACAGGGCTGGGCAAGATGATGCGCGCGCTGCCCTCGAATGCGTGCTTCAGCATCACGCCAATAAAGATGACGAACACGAGGACATCGTCATAGCGGAGGCTCAAGTTGCGTTCGCCAGCGCCCATCATCCCGCCTGAGACTTCAGGCGAAAGCAGCATCGCGATGATGAGAAGGTAGATCCCGTACTCGACCTTGAGGATCGTCGTGACGAGCACCGCTACGCTCACCGCAAGAGCAATCGTAACCGCGATGTTCTCGTAAAGGACCTGGGCGGCCAGAACGCCCACCCCGGAAACCAGGATGAACAGGATCAGGAACGGCGCTTCGAGACGGCTCTCCGCGACTTCACCGCGGCCGATCCCTTGCTGCGAGCGCGCAAATAATGCCATGGCCGCGTCCTGCCTCCTTGCCTAAACCGCCCGCCAGCCAAGTGCGGCGCGCTTATAGATGATACCAGCGGCCTTTCCGGCGGCGGCTGTCATCATAATAGTAATAATAGTAGTAGTAATTACGGCGCCCCGCTTCCAAGCCATTCACGCAGACGCCGGCAATATGGGCCTTGGCGGATTCGAGGAGCCGCTTCGCCCGAATGATGGTCTCGCGCCGGGCATTGCGTACGGCGACCACCATGATCGACGTGTCCATATTGGTCGCAAGCAAGACCGGGTCGGTCACCACGAGTATCGAAGGCGCATCGCAGATGACCATGTCGAACTGCTGAGAGAGTTCTTCCATGAGGTCCGTCATGCGCTGAGAGCCCAGCAATTCGGAGGGGTTCGGAGGCACGCGGCCACTCGACATCATCCAGAGGTTGGGTTCCTCTGTTTCGCGTATGACGCCCCGAATGTCGAACCCCTCCCGCAAGTAGTCGGCCAAGCCCAAGCCGCGCTCGCACTTCAGCACATGGTGCACATTGGGCCGGCGCAGGTCGGTGTCGACAAGAAGCACCCGGACGCCGCTCTGCGCCAAGGCCACAGCAAGATTGACCGCGGTGGTCGTCTTGCCTTCGCCCGGCACGGCGCTGGTTACCATCAGCGTACGCGGACGCAGCTGAAACGTCGCTAACTGAAAGTTGGTGCGTAGCGTCCGGTACGCCTCTGACACCGGCGACTTCTTGTCATGCAGCGTCACGATGCAGGCATCGGCCTGGTCGCTTGAGTCCAACAGCACAAAGCTGCCCCGGCGGTTGACCGGGCGCGAGCTTCCCGAGACAAAGCGCATCTTCGGCACCTGGCCGATCACGTCTAGTCCCACGTGCTCGGTCACATCTTCCATCGTGCGAATCGACGTGTCCATATACTCCCAGAGGAACGCAATCACGAATCCAAACAAGAAGCCGAGCATGGCGCCCAGCGGCACGCTCATCCACCAACGAATCGGGGCTTCGCTCGACGTCGACTGCCGCACATCGACGCCGCCGCCACTGAAACCTCTCGGCATCATGGGTGGATAAGGACCGTTGGGTCTTGCCAGCTGTTGTTGTTGCTGCTGGTGAGG
>CAZLBS010000632.1:0-2371 GCA_964557505.1 uncultured Nitrospiraceae bacterium
GTGCTGGTGGAACTGTCGCCAAAAACGGACGATCCCTACGTACGGCTGCGCGAGATTGGCGTTACGCTAAGGAGCGTGCGGCACCAAGTCGACACCTTGCCCTCGACCAGCATTGTGGCTTACGGAGTCACGATATTTACGGTGTCCCAAATCGCGGAGGTTTTGGGGCTTAGCAACTGGCTGCCTCCCCTCGGCAATACGTTGGTCTCGAACGTTCCTGGCCCCGAGTCTATCCGCTATCTCAAGGACGCGGAACTCGCGGAGTATTATCCCATAAGCGCGCTGCCGCCAGGGCTTCACTTAAACATCACCCTATTCAGCTATGCGGGGCGTCTGAATTTCGGCTTGGTCGCTACGAGTGACGCCCTGCCCAACCTACACCGACTGGGCACGTACATCGAGGAGGCGTTCTCAGAGTTGGAGGCAGCTGTTCAAGCGGCCCCGCCTCAACCAGGAAACACTCCTGCGCAAAAGAGCCGCAATCAGGGCAACGCGCCGCCGAAGGCCAAAGGACGCGCGAGGGTCAAGTCCAAGGCAAGCAGCACTACCGGCGCCGCACGCAGGTCAAAATAGCGAGCCGCACCGGCAGGGTATTGGCCTAAAGATACATGCTCATGCGCGATGCGTGCCGTGTTCTTTGGCAGCAAAACCGGGCCTGGCTCATGTGGATCGCCGCGGCAAGCGCGACACGCCCAGAAGCAGCAGCCCGGCCGCGCTGACCAACAACGCGGTACCGGCGAGTGGGACGTTCCCTTGTGGAGATTCCTCCCCGCCAATCGCGAAGTTGAAAGGTTCGGATGCCGCATTGCCGTTACCCGCTAAGTCGAAGGCAATGTTGGCTGGCAGAGTCACAGCCGCAAACGCTTTCGTGCCCTGTCCTAGCACCTCGAGCGCATAGATGCTTCCTTCTGGATTGGCCGATAACGAGAGAGCAAGGCCATTCTCGACTTGTACGTCTTGCAAGGTGAAACCCGTAACGGGCTCGCCAAAATCGACGCTCAGCATTTGGATGGCATCCGTTGGATCCGTCTCGCCAGAGATAGCCGGAACCGGCCGGACGCGGTCAAGCCGGATGCTGTCTGCAATGGCGTCGGTGGATACATTTCCGGCGGCGTCCTGAAACTGTACAAAGACCTCCTTCGCCCCGTCTGTCCCGTCTAACTGAAGGGAGAACGACGGCGCGTAGGCGGGGGCTGAAAGCCAGTCCGGCGGCGAAAAATCAAGGCCATTCTGGCTGAAGCGCATGCGTGCGACGCCAGTGGGATCGGCCGCTTGGAGGGTCAGATTCACTTCCGCGGTATTCGTATACTCCGCGCCGCTGTTGATCACGACCGAGCCGGACGGCAAGGTGCCAAGGGCTGTGTCTGACGCTTCAGCGGCGTTCCCGTCTATCGGATTACCTGCCAAATCTTGCAAGCTTGCAGCCGCCACTGTGACCGTGCCTCCATCCAGCATTTCCCCCGTGCTCCACGTGAGCAAATAAGGACCCGAGCCAGTCACGGCGCTGGGATTCACGGACAGATTTCCGGTAGCGCCAGCGATGGTGTAGTTTGCGGGGTCAAGCACGGCAGGTTGGAGCATGGGCTCGTCGAAGGTCACCTCGATGCTTGCAGGGGAAAGGACGGCCGCCGCGTCGACGCGCGGCCCCACGGTCTCGAGCAGTCCGGTCGCGCTGACCGCCGCGGCGCTTTGCGGATAGCAACTGCCGGCCCATGTCAGCGCTCCCTCGGAAGCGCGCTGCACGAGCAATTGGTCGAAGGCGGGCGCTGCTTCAATGTGCTGCTTGAGCTTGCTGTCCAGCCATTGCTCGAGCACTTCCAGCGTGAGTCCCTGCTGCACCCCGGCGTCAACGAACGACGCGCCGCCACAAACGATTCCCTCGCCGAGTTCACAAAGCGCGGCCCCCTCCGCGAACTGGCAATGGCTTCCATCGGTAATCGACGCAATGAACTTGCACGCAGACGGGGCAGCGTTAAACATCGGTTCTTGATTGGCGCCTGGAGGTGTCACGCAATCCTCCGTGCCGGCGAAAAAGAGGGCAGGGAGGGTCAGCGTAGCCGCCGCCGCGATGGCTGAGGGATTTGTTTCGGCGGCGGCCAGCGTCGCCACAGTGGAGATATTCGTGCTGTACTGAGCGGAAAGGAGCGCCGCTCCGCCGCCCATGCTATGGCCCATCACCGCAGAGCTATCCGCCAGCTTGCCGAAAAAAGGCGATGAGGCTTCCGTATGCGCCTGCTGCAACCGGTCAACGATGAATGCGATGTCCCGCCCGAATCGATCGTGGTTCGGCAATATGCCCGTTTCGGTATTCACCAAAGCGAACACGTATCCGCGCGGCACGAGATACTGCCAGAGGAAATCATAGGCACCG
>CAZLBS010000633.1:0-2349 GCA_964557505.1 uncultured Nitrospiraceae bacterium
GCATGGCACGAGCACGTAAAAAAAGGCCTCATCCCGGGTTGGGATGAGGCCTTTTGCCGTACAGGTAAAGGCTATGGAATGCCGCGTGCTTACTTGCGGCGGGCAGCAAAGGCGCCGCCGACGGCGACTGCCAACGCGGCCAGACCGATGCCGAGCGGCGCGCCAACGGGCGAGCCGTTCGGGGCCGGCGGGAAAGGCGTGTTGTCCGGGTCAGCCGCAGGCGGAGCGCCCGGCGTGGAACCGGCGCCAGCAGCGGCGGCATCCACGATGAAGGCCTCGACGGCATCAAGGAAGGCCGTGTCCGCCGTAGCGTCCGTCTTGCTGCCCGGCTGGGGGCCGGTTGGGTCGAACGCAGCAGCGGCCGCCGCCCACTTGTCCAGGATGGTTTCGTCATCGTCGAGCACGCGATTGGCGCCAACGAAGGTTTCAAGCGGGGTCGCGCTGGCAGTAAGCGCTACCTCGTATGGTCCGAGGATGCCAATTAGAAGCGCGGCGTCGTCGGCTGCCAGGAAGCAAGCCGTGTCCGAAATATTGTTGAATTCAAGCCCAGCGAAGAAGGCCAAGCCGCTGATGACCAAATCGAGGTTAGCGTTTGCGGTCGGCAGATCGTCGAGCGGCAGGAAATCCGCCAACGGAGCAGCATCATCACCAAGGGCGCTGAGCAGAAGCGGCTGGAGGGTCGGGTCCAGCAGCAATTCGCGGAGCGTGGGGTCAGCCTGCTTGAGCAACTCACTGATAAGCGCGGCGACATCAATGGTTTCGGTGTCGATGACCGTAAAGATTTCGTTGACCGCTGCGTTGACGGTGGCCGACTGCGTCACGGTAACGGGGTCGCGGCCAGGGGCCGTGGTCGTCGAGCCGAAAGCCAACGCGTCCAGAAGAAGGATTTGGGCATAATCGGGCACGCTATCCAAATTCCAGTCGTATACGAGTTCATCATCATTGCCGCCAGGGACGAAACCGGGGCACGGCGCAGCGGCATCTTCATCGCCAGGATCCTGGTCGTTATCCGAACCGAACGTCAGCGTGATGTCTGCCAGCGGGCCGAGGAGCCCGTTTACTGCATTCAGGCTTTCGACGGCCGGCCGCAACGTCTGGGCCGATGCCGATACGGTGAAGCCGAGCATGGCCGCCACCGCAACAGCAATACGAGTCGTCTTCGTCATTGCTTTCATCTCCTGCATGTCAAGTTCCATTCCCCAATGCCGCCACATGGAGCACGGTACCCCTTATGTTGCGCGCGGCCTTTCGAGCCATACAATGCCGGGCGACTATTCGAGGAAGGTTAGCCCAGTACAACATCCGCCCAGCGACCCTGCATGGCATTTGCCACAAGCTGCCGCACGTGCCGGAGGTGGTTTCTGCTCCCTTCCCCATCGCCAATTGAGACGAGTATAGCCAAGCGCCCCCCATCCGTCAACCCCTCGCTCGGCCAAAAATGGCGGGCAAATATGCCGCACGGGCTGCCGCGGCGGCCATGCGTTGGGGCGCTCCCCTTGACACGGCGCGGGCACTTGGCCGACCATTCGCGGATATTTACGGAAGGGAGCATTTCCTCGCATGCAAATTGTCTTGGCAGGCGGGGGCCGCGTAGGGCATCACCTCGCCAAGCTGTTATGCCGCGAGCAATTCGACGTGGTCCTGATTGATAGCGACGCCAACCGTGTGGAGCACGCAGACATGGCGCTCGATGCCCGTGCCGTGCAGGGCAACGCGGCCTCGGCGGAATTTCTCCAGCAATTGGGGATCATGCAGGATCTCGAACTGTATGTCGCCGTGACGGGGATTGACGAGGTGAATCTGATTGCGGCAGCGACAGCCAAAGGCCTGGGGGCGAAAGAGGTCGTGGCCCGCGTCGATGCCCCGACCTATCATGAGTCGTCGATTCTGTATGAAAGCATCTTGAACATCGACTACATGCTCAGCCCGAACGCGCTGACGGCCAACGAAATCGTCAAGTACATCGAGAATCCGGGGACGATATCGGCCGAAGACTTTGGGCGCGGGCGGGTTCAGGCGCGGCAAATCCGCATCAAGCATGGGGCGAAGGCGCAGGGGCGCACGTTGGCAGCGTTGCCGCTGCCGCAGGGCGTCTTGGTCGGGCTGATCACGCGGAAGGGGGAGGCGATCATTCCGGATGGCACGGCAACCATTCAGGAAGACGATGTCATTACGCTGGTTGGCAAGAAGGATCACTTGCCCGATGCACAGCAGGCCCTCCAAATCAGGGAGCCCATGCCGGAAAAGATTTTCATCATGGGCGGGGGAAGCATCGGGCTGCATTTGGCGCAGGTGCTCGAGCGGCATCAGCGCTCGGTAAAGCTCTTCGAGTTCAACCTGAACCGCTGC
>CAZLBS010000634.1:0-2345 GCA_964557505.1 uncultured Nitrospiraceae bacterium
CGTGTTCCCGAAGACCTTCCAATTAGACGAAGCCGAGATGGCGCGGGTCTATCTTTCACAGTGGCAGACCCGGGGCTTTCCGATGCAAGCGCTGGTGCGGGGGCGGCGTTTCGTCATGGACAGCGGCGCGGCCGTCGACAACCGGATTCTTTGGATGTCGGCGAACCGCTTCGCAGAGGAAGCGCAGGCGCGGGCCTTGGTCTCGAAACTGCAGGAAGAAAGCGTATGGGCGTGGGTCCGGCCAGAGCGCGCCAGTCAAGGAGGCGGCACGGTGCGCATCCAGCATGCCTCGGGAAAGGAAGCCGGGAACGCCAGCCTCCCCCTGCGTTTCCCGGATGCCGCGGGAGCTGAGGTAACCGCGGAAGGCGGCCTTGGCGAAGCAGGCGTATTCAGCGGCGCGCTGTCCATCGAAGCCGGCCCCAACGCCGAACTCGAAGCGTATCTTTCCCTTCCCTTCGAGAACTATTTGATGGGCGTATTGCCAGCTGAGATGCCGGCATCGTGGCCGCCCGACGCGCTCAAGGCCCAAGCCATCGCCGCCCGCAGCGACACCCTCGCTCATCTCGGGCTGAAATATGATTTGGAAGGCTTCGACTACTGCAACACGGAAAGCTCCCGCGTCTATCGCGGCGATGCCGTGCGCCAGCCCAGCACCGACGATGCCGTGCGCGATACATCAGGCCTTGTGTTGACGGACGGCGCCCGCCTGATTCCCGCCGTTTTCTCATCGAATGCGGGCGGCTGGACAGCGGCAAACGAGACGGCCTGGTCGGCTCCGGCTGATCCGGCCCTGCGCCCTGTGCCCGAATTTGCCGAGGGCAAGAATCCAGCACCCCGCGGGCCCCTGGCCTACGGCATTCGGGCATGGCTGACGGCACGGCCCCCTGCCTTTAGCGCTGGAGATGACCGGTTTTTCCGCTGGACGCGCTCGTTTACCGCAGCCGAGTTGTCCGACGCCGTGAACAAACGTCACCGCGTCGGGGCCGTGCGCAGAATCGAACTCGGCGATCGGGCTTCGTGCGGGCGCCTCGAGTGGGTGCGCGTCGTGGGCAGCGCAGACACAGCGACCATCAAGAAGGAATTGCCCATCCGGCTGGCGCTTGGCGGTCTGCCCAGCGCCCTGTTTATACTTGACACCCAGGCAGGTGGCGATGGCCCCGCACGGTTCACCTTTACAGGCGGCGGCCGCGGGCATGGCGTCGGGTTGTGTCAACACGGCGCCCAAGGCATGGCGCAGCTGGGTCATTCCTATCGTGCTATCCTGACGCATTACTACACAGGCGTCGACCTGGAAAG
Source organism: uncultured Nitrospiraceae bacterium (assembly GCA_964557505.1). Lineage (GTDB taxonomy): Bacteria > Hydrogenedentota > Hydrogenedentia > Hydrogenedentales > CAZLBS01 > CAZLBS01. Next base: position 1,297 of record CAZLBS010000634.1, read on the forward strand.
GATTCGAGCGGTTGGACTGGACAACACTCGCGCATAAAGAGCAGCGGTTTGCCGTTGGCCTCGCTTCCGGCCCGTCTTGCTCAGGCGTGCAGGGGGCCTTGGTACGCATCAAGGGCACCGGCTCGAATCTTGTTATCAAGCACGTGCACACCCATTCGGCGCCGTATGCCGCCGGATACCGCATCCGCTTGCTGTCCCCCAAAATCGACGCGCGGGAGGCGGCGTTGCTGTCCTTCGAACTGGGCGCACGCTTCGGCGAAATGGGCCAGGAACTCTTGGCCTTTGCCGAAAAGGAAGGCATCAGCGTCGACTTCGTGGCATCGGCGGGCCACAGCATCGCGCACGTGCCGCCGCGTTCCGGCGATTCTCACTTCGGCACGCTGGATGTAGCGGAGCCCGCCGTGATTGCGGAACTGTGCGGCCTGACCGTCGTGTCGGACTTCCGCTCGCGGGACATGGCCGCGGGCGGGCAAGGCAGCCCGTTGGCTTCCTATGCCTATGCCCATCTGTTTCGGCGTGATGACCGCACCACCGTGTGCATTGACCTGGGAGGCATCGCATCCATCATCGCCGTGCCGCCCAACCTCGCTGAGATGCAGGCCTTCGACGTCGGGCCGGGCATGCTCACGCTCGACGCGCCCGTCCGGTACCTCAGCGGCGGCACCCGCGATATTGACGTCCAAGGCGAAACCGCGGCCAAAGGCGTCGTCATCGATGAGTTTCTCGAGTATCTTCTCGACCACCCCTATTTCCAGCGCGTTCCGCCGAAGAGCACCAGCATGGCTGAGTTCAGCCCGGATTCGTACTTGCGAGATGCCCTGGCCGCACGCGGCGACCAGTCGTTTGAAGACCTCGTCGCCACCTGCAATGCGGCGGTCGCTTACAGCGTCATCCGAGCCTATAACCGCTTCGTGCGCCCGCGCCACGACGTCGACCGGATTGTTCTGCTGGGCGGCGGGAGCCAGAACCGCACCTTGGTCGAACACCTGAAGAAGGGCATCAATGACGTGGTGTTTCGTACCAGTGAAGACTATGGGCTGCCATGGAAC
>CAZLBS010000635.1:0-2342 GCA_964557505.1 uncultured Nitrospiraceae bacterium
GGTCCTGGTGAACCGGGATATTGTTCGAGCGCAGGAAGCGCAGGAGTTCTTCATGCCGGATGCGCCGGTGCCCGCCAGGCGTCTTGAATACCTTGATGCGGCCCGATTCCGCCCACTTGCGAATCGTGTCAGCCGTGACATGGCAATACTTGGCGACTTCCGAGGTGCTGTAGGACTGTTTCTTTTTCATGCGCCGCCGTCGTCGGGAGGATTCGCAGCAGGCTCATGCACGCCACTGACCCTCGCGGATGCATTGTCCCCAGGTGCCACGGCAGGCACGCGCCTACACGCCCGCGCCATACGAGACCAAACTTCGCCTTGGCCTAGCGCCCTCGCACCCTACCCAACGGAGGCTGACTGCGCCCCCGGAAACTGACATGCTGGAGCTGGATTGCGGACTCGAACCGCAGACCCCTTCATTACGAGTGAAGTGCTCTACCAACTGAGCTAATCCAGCTCAATGAAGCCTTGAGCCGCGATGCTCAAGAAATGGTGCCGAGAGGCAGAATCGAACTGCCGACACCCGGATTTTCAGTCCGGTGCTCTACCGACTGAGCTATCTCGGCACGGACAGAGATTTTCGCGGATTTTGGGGGCGCGTGTCAAACCATTGGCGGGTCATGCACATGCGCGTCAGGTGCGCTGGTCAAAATAAATGCCGGGGCGGTTGCGGTTTTGCGCCCGCTGGCGGATGCGGGAGACCGTTTCGAACAGCGCCTGGGAGGTCGCCGGTGCTCCGGGCTCGCGAATGGTGGCGCAGCAGATGGTCTGCAGAATGGGGACGCCGGCCGTGCCGGGCTCTTCCTGGCTGCGTTGGAGGGCTTCAGCCTCGCCCACGCTTTCGTACAATTTCGGCAAATGCTCGTGCCACGACTTTTCGAGCGCTTCGCAGAATCGGCTGGTTTTCTCGTGCGGCAAGAGACAAACAAAGTGTCCGCCGCCCATATGGCCCACGAAGAAGCATTCGTTGGCGTAGTGCTCGCCGAGTTTCTGCAGGGCTCTGCCGAGGCGGCGGATGGCGCGGCACCGGGCTTCATGTCCGCAGCGGTAGGCAAATTCGCGGATGCCCAGCAATTCGAAGTAGGCCATGCCGAAGCCTTCCGGGGCGATGCTGCGGCGCTGGAGTTCGCGCTTGGTCTGCTCGGCTCCCGGCAGCGACGTCAGAGGATCTGCCGCCGCGCCATCGGTCGACAGGCGGAGGAGGGCTTCGACGCGCTGCAGGAGCGCGCCAGGGTCGAACGGTTTGGTGATGTAGTCATCGGCTCCCTGGGCCAAGCCGTGGCTGACTTCCTCGTCGCTGTCCATGGCGGATAGCAGGAGGATGGGCAACCCAAAGATTTCCGGGTCGCGGCGGATGCGGCGGCACACTTCGAAGCCGGAGGTGCCCGGCAGCATGATGTCCAAGATGAGGAGGTTGAAGGTTTCTGCGCGGCAGCGCTCGGCAACGGTATCGCCCCGCGGCTCATAGGCGCAGCGGTGCCCCGCATGCTTCAGCGTGCGTGCGACTTGCTCGGCGGCTGTGCGATCGTCGTCTACGATTAAGATGGAGGCCAAAGTCTTCGTGTGTCCTGCCGCTGCGGGATCGGGCGCCGGGCGCGGATGGTGGGCGAGGAGGGACTTGAACCCTCAAGCCCTTGCGGGCAGCGGATTTTAAGTCCGCCGTGTATGCCATTCCACCACTCGCCCGGCTGCCGGCCGTAGCCTGGCGCCATGGAAGCCGAGGGAGCCAGTACAGCACTCGGCCCCGAGGCACGGATGGTCACAGCCGCGTTCCCCCCTCATTCTCGCTGGTGGCGAAGGCGGCCCTGCAGCAAGCTGTCTCCGTTCACCATGCATTAGGGTAGCGCAAGCTGTATTCGTCTGGCAACTGTTTTCCTCTTCCGAGACGCTTGCTTAGGCTGGAGCGGTTGTGGAGCGCGCGGCGAGAGATTGCGCTTTGAAACGGGAATGTGCACTCTTTGGACTTGGCGCGTGGCCGGGGCGGGGCCTCAAGGGGATGTTCCGCGGCCAGGGCATTGACACGCGCGTAGAGCTGAGATAGGTTTCGATTACCGGAGTGGGAGGAAAGTGGACAATGCGTTTGCTGCTTATGGTCGGCGCGATGGGTATGTGTGCGATGGGACATGCGGCGATTCAGGAAGTTCCGGTCGAGTATGAAGCCGATGGCACAGTGATGAACGGAATCATCTATTACGACGGCGCGATCGAGGGCGAGCGTCCGGGCGTCGTCGTGGTTCATGAATGGTGGGGCTTGAACGACTACGCCAAGATGCGCGCGCGGATGCTGGCAGAGCTTGGCTACACGGCGCTGGCGGCGGACATGTATGGCGGGGGCCAAACGG
>CAZLBS010000636.1:0-2341 GCA_964557505.1 uncultured Nitrospiraceae bacterium
CTTCCGCCCTCCCGGAACCCCAACGTCCCGGTAAGATCCTAAACGGCAAGACGATGCCGCGCCCGGTAAGATCTTGGATGGCTTGATGCGAGGGCTTGTAAATCGTGGGCGCATACGCCACAATGAAGAGCCGAAAAAGTGTGGCACAAGCTGGCGCGCGGCGGGGGGTTCCGTCCTTGGCAGGGCGCGCCCTTATGAGCAACGCGAACCAACTAGGGAGTCAGGTCCGATGAGCATGTCTCGCAGGCAGTTTTTAGGCAGCTCGGCAGCGGCGATTACCGTCGCAGGCACAATGGCCACCGGCAAGGTCTTCGGCGCAAACGAACGCATCAACGCATGCGTCGTCGGCGTCAATGGCCGCGGCGGCTGGCACATCAGCGAGCTTCAAAACCGGGATGATGTCGAAGTGGTGGCGTTGATCGACGCCGACGAGCGCATCCTGCAAAACCGCGCGCGGGTCTTCGAGCGCGAGTATGGCCGCGCCCCGGACACGTATGTCGACATGCGCGACGCCTATGCCCGCGAAGATATCGACGTCGTCGGGATTGCCACGCCGAACCACTGGCACACGCTCGCCTCGATCTGGGCGCTGCAGGCAGGCAAGGACGTCTACGTCGAGAAGCCGCTTTCGCACGATGTGTGGGAAGGCCGCCAGCTCATCAAGTGGACCGAGAAGACCGGGCAAATCTGCATGCACGGAACGCAGAACCGTTCCAGCAGCCGCTGGCTGCGCGACATCAAGCTCATGCATGAAGGCTTCATCGGCAAGATTCACCTGGCCAAGGGGTATACCTACAAGACCGGCAACCGCCAAAGCATCGGCTATGCCGATGTGGAAGAGCCGCCCAGCTATCTCGATTGGAGCCTGTGGCAAGGCCCGGCGAACGAGCAGCCCTACCGCTCCGTTTACCATCCATACAATTGGCACTGGTTCTGGGAGTATGGCAATGGCGAAACCGGCAACCAGGGCGTACATGAAATGGACATCTGCGTCTGGGGCATGAACCGCGGCATGCCCGAGCAGGTTTACAGTTCGGGCGGCCGTCATGTCTGGGATGACATGGGCGAAACGCCGAACGTGCAAACCTCTACGTTCACGTATGCGGATGGCTCGATGCTCATCTTTGAGATCCGCAACACGGGTTCGTGGGAAGAAGGCGGCGCGACGACGGCAGCGCACTTCCTCGGCGCCGACGGCTATTACCTCGAGGGCAAGGGCTTCTTCGACTACAACCACAAGCCCATCGAAGTTCCGGCGGATGTCGAAAGCCCAGCCAGCGAAGGGCCGTATGGCAACTTCCTCAAGGCCGTGCGGACGCGCGACAAGAGCTTCATCCGCGGCACAGTTGAAGAAGGTCATGAGTCCTGCGTGCATTGCCACATCGCCAACGTGGCTTACCGCGTTGGACGAAGCCTCAAGTTCGACGGCGCCAACGAAGCCTTCATCGCCGATGAAGAGGCGAACAAGATGCTGAAGCATTCGGCTGATCGGCCGGGCTTTGAAATTCCCGTCGTCTAAAGCCAACAGGTAAACGCCAGAGTCGAATAGACATCAACTCTCGCTGCCCCGCTGAAAGGGATGTCCTTTCAGCGGGGTTTCGTCTGCCCGGCGGGATTCTCTATCCTCTATGAGCGGCGTGAGGCCATTGGCGAAGGAGCAGCACGAATGACGAAACCCGAGAGCGCGGACGGCGTTTTGCAGGCGCCGGGCATCTTGTGGATAGAGCAGCGGGCCCTCGGAAACACGGCAGCGTTTTCACTCGAGACTGGCTCATACACCATCCATGCCTACGCAGAGACCGGGCAGGTCTCGGTTAATGGCACGGGTTTCAGCATGGAGCCCGAGAGCGGCGGCGCCTTTGCGTGGCGCACGGCCGGGCCGCTGGAACATTCGGGAGGATCCCTCGCCATTGAAGCCTCCAGCGGAGTGGCCATTGTTGCTCTGAGCAAGAACAGCGCATGGCAGCCCGAGCAGGCGATTCAAGGCCTGCGTGCCGAGCCCTCTGCTCAGCCCAGTTCGCGTGCGCCACGCCGCGTGCAAGCCGCTCGCGGCGCCAACACCCCCTTCGAGATGACGCCCTTCGAAACGCTCGAGGCCTGGGAAGCCTATGCGGAAGAGCTGCGGCTGCTCCTCATGACCGCGTGCGGCATGTACATTCTCCCCGAATGGACCCCGCTGAATGAGCGCATTCGCGGCGCCATCATCCGCGAAGACTATATTGTCGAGCAGGCCTCGTTTGAAGTCTTTCCGCGCTTCTATGCGGCGGGCAACCTGTACCGCCCGAAAGGTGATGGCCCGTTCCCGGTCGTGCTATGCCCGCATGGCCACTGGGGCGCGGGC
>CAZLBS010000637.1:0-2332 GCA_964557505.1 uncultured Nitrospiraceae bacterium
GTCCTGCAACGCTTGGGGAAGGTCCCAATGGTAAAGCGTGATGAACGGCGTAATGTCCTTCGCGCGCAGTTCATCCACGAGCTTGTCGTAAAAATCAAGTCCTTTGGTATTTACCTCGCCAGCACCATCGGGAACAACGCGTGGCCACGCAATGCTGAAGCGATAGCACTTCACGCCCAGGTCGGCCATCAGCGCAACGTCGTCCTTGTAGCGATGGTAATGATCGCACGCCACGTCGCCGTTGGAGCCGTCGGCAATCTTGCCCGGCGTGTGCGTGAACGTATGCCAGATGCTCGGCCCAGCGCCGTCCGCGAGGGGATGACCCTCAATCTGGTAGCTGCTGGTGGCGGTGCCCCAAAGGAAGTTCGGCGGGAACTTGGCGGTGGTCTCGAACGGTGGGCCGACGGATTCGGATGGCATGGCGGGCACTCTTCCCTTTGGGGCTCAAACGTCTGACGAATCGCACGACGCGGCCCCGCAATGTAGTCGCTTTGGCCGCTGCTCGGCAGCATTCCCATCCGCTCGGCAACCATCTCAGCCAGCCATGGCCGGTGCCGGCGAGGGTGCGATCGCTTGCTGGAAGCGGGGCCGACGTCCGCCGATGAACGTGCACGCCCCTTCGCCCAGCAGCTCCGTCAGCCCATCGCTGAGGGCGGGCGACGCGTTCACGCGGAACGGGCAGTTCATATAGACCGTGCCCGCACCCGTCTCAATCGCCAACACGACGGCCGCCCCGGGCACGCGCTGCTCGCGCCGGCGGCGACGCGATGAGCCATTGGAACCACCGGTGCCGACGGCGCTGGCGATCAACTGGTTCGCCTCCAGCACCTTCTTGACCGCGGGCAGCTTGTCGGCAGGCAACGCGTGGCTGATGACATCGATGACGACGCGTTCGCACAGCAGTTCGTCCGCCCGCGCGATCGGCACGACCTCGCTCACGCGCAGGCCGGGCTTCTCCCGTTGCCGATCAACCTCGCCCCGAAGGAACAACACGCGGTCGAGGTCGACAAGGTTGAAGCACTCCGCCCACGTATCGGGAAAGATGGTGGCTTCCACATAGCCGGCGAGATCCTCAATACCAACGATGGCCATCTTTCGCTGGCTTTTCTTGGTCATTGTCTCCTTCAGCCGCGTTACAAGGCCGCCAATGGTTACGACGGTACCATCCTCAAGCTCCTCCAGCCGAGGGATCTCGACGGTGGCGTAGCGTTGCAGCGCTTCGGTATGTTGGGTCAGTGGGTGGTTGGTTACGTAGAGGCTGAGAACCTCCTTTTCGTGCTGGAGCATGTCGTGCTCGCTCCACTCTTCGCCGATGAGCGCATCGCGCGGGTTGGATTTGGGAGCCGCCGCGTCGAACATATCGAACATGCTGGCCTGCCCGCTGCGGCGGTCGGCGGCGGCATCGGCGCCGATGGATTGAATACGCTCGCGGTTGGCGTGAAGCACGCCGCGCGACACGCCGAGCGTATCAAACGCGCCGGCCTTGATAAGCGATTCAAAGCAGCCGCTATTGACCTTGTGGGGGTCGACGCGTTCCACGAAATCGTAGATGTCCTCGAAATTACCTTCCTTCGCGCGCTGAGCGATGATCTCCTGCACCGCACCATGGCCGACACCCTTGATCGCGCGCAGGCCGAAGCGAATGGCGAAGCGGTGCTCGTCGGCCTTCCTGGCGTTGCGGCCCTGTTTGCGGGCCCAACGGCGAGCACGCTCGTCGGCTTCCACAACGGTAAATTCGTCGAAGCTGCTGTTCACGTCCGGCGGCAGCACGGCGAGGCCCATTTTGCGAGCTTCGTCGATGTACGGCGCAAGCTCCTCGACCTTACCGTTGCGACTTTCGTACGTCAGCGTGGCGGCCATGAACTGGGCGGGGTAGTACGTTTTGAGGTAGGCCGTCTGGTAGGCAATCACTGCGTAGCCGGCGGAGTGGCTTTTGTTGAAGCCGTAGCCTGCAAATTTGAGAATCAAGTCGAACAGTTCGTTGGCTTTCTCTCCTGTAAGGCCGTTGGTTTGAGCGCCGGCGATGAACAATGGCTTCATCGCGTCGATCTGATCCTGCTTCTTTTTGCTGATCGCTTTGATAAGTTTATAAGCCGTCCCCAACTCGATACCGCCGAGCTGGTTGACGATCTGCATGACCTGTTCCTGGTAGACCATAATGCCGTAGGTCGGCCGGCATACTTTTTCGACAACCGGATGCGGGTCCGTCCAGCGTTGGCCGTGCTTGCGGGCGCAGTAGTCGGGAATGAGTTCCATCGGGCCCGGTCGGTAGAGGGCGGCGGCGGCGATGAGGTCTTCGATGCGGTCGGGCTTCATCTTCATCAGCGCGTCC
>CAZLBS010000638.1:0-2324 GCA_964557505.1 uncultured Nitrospiraceae bacterium
GTATGGGTCTGCAGCCTGGGGAGCGACCGCCACCCCATGGCCGCGGGCAAGCGCTGGCGGAGCCTGGGCAACGCGAGGCGGACCGTACGCCGCCCCGGCACTTCTCCGCATCCGTGGGCGATACCATGCACGTCACGGACATGACGGGTCACCTTCGGCAAGAGGAGCAGCCATTCGTACCGGATCAGGGCTCCGTCGCCCCGAAGCTGGACTTTCCGCCGGCTCGCAGCGCTCCCCGCGAGGCCGAGGCCTTGCGCCGCGAAGTGCGGCAGATGCGGGAGATGCTGCAAGTCATCATGGCGGAGCGGCCAGGGGCGGGGTTGCCCCCCGAACTGGCGCCTCACTACCGGACCATGCTCGATGCTGGCGTCAGCCGGAAGATTGCGGCGCAACTGGTCGCCGAAGCCGCCGAGTTGGATGATGCGGATGCCGTGCGCGACCCGCGCTTTTTCGCAGAGCGGTTGCGCCTCATCATGCAAAAGCATGTACGGGCTACCGGCGGCCTGCGATTGCGCGACGGGCAGTCCAACTTGGTCGCCCTCATTGGCCCCACGGGCGTTGGGAAGACGACCAGCATCGCGAAGCTCGCGGCACACTATGCCGTGCGCGAAGGGTTGACCGTGGCGCTGATCACAACGGATACCTACCGCATCGCGGCGCCGGAACAATTGCGCACCTACGCGAACATCATCGGCCTGCCGATGCGCATTGTGAATGAAGCACGCGAAATGGCCGCGGCGCGCGAGGCCTTTCGCGATTACGATCTTGTGCTCATGGACACAGCGGGCGGCAGTCCCTTCAATCTGAAGCAGATTCACGAACTGAAGCTGATGCTCGCGGCGGCGCGGCCGACAGAGACGTATCTGGTGCTCAGCGCCAACACGCCCCTCGCGGATTTGCGGGATGGTCTAAGGAATTTCGGACAGGCGAATCCGGGCGCGCTGATCTTTTCGAAGCTCGACGAGACGCGGCATTTCGGAGGGATGTACAGCTTACTGCTGGAGTCGGGGCTGCCCCTGTCGTACATCAGCGACGGGCAAGACGTGCCCGATGACATTTCGGCGGCGGAGCCGGGGCGGGTGGCCTCGCTCGTGATGGGAGAGGATCGGCGGCGTGGGTGATCAAGCGCAAAACCTTCGCGACCTCATGAGCGAGCGGCGTGGGCGTGCCCGGGTGCTCGCGGTCACCAGCGGCAAGGGCGGCGTCGGCAAAACCAGCGCCAGCGTGAACCTCGCGATTGCCTTGTCGCAGCTCGGCAAGCGCGTCATTTTGCTCGACGCGGACCTGGGCCTTGCCAATGTCGAGGTGCTCTTGGGGCTCAATTCGCTGCACAATTTACAGCACGTGATCAGCGGCGAAATGTCGCTCGGCCAAGTGATCGTGCGCGGGCCGGGCGGCATCGGCGTCGTGCCCGGAAGTTCGGGCTTCTCACAAGTGGCCGACCTCGGCACGGCCGCGCGGCAGCGGATTCTCGACGGCTTCGACGAGTTGCAGCGCAGCGCGGATTTCATTTTCATCGACACGATGGCGGGCATCGGCCAAAACGCGGTGTCCTTCTGCGCGGCGGCCGAAGAGATCATTCTCGGGGTGACGCCCGAGCCGTCGTCGCATGTAGACGCCTATGCGATGGTCAAGACCATCCACCGCATGCGTCCGGATGCGGTGTTCCGCATGGTGGTGAATATGGCCGTGAACGACACGCAAGGCACGGCCGTGGCGAAAAAACTCGAGGGCGTCGTGCGGCGGTTCCTCGATCGTCCGCTGGTATACCTCGGCACCATCCCGCGCGACCCGCACGTCAGCCACGGCGTCATGCAGACCCAACCGTTTCTCATCCGCTACCCAGCCGCGCCTGCCAGCCGGGCCATCAATCACATCGCGGATCGCATTGCCGCCAACCGCCCAGCCCAAGCCGTCAACGCGCCGGCCGCCAGCAATAGCAACTTCCTCAAACGAGTCGCCCAAACCATGGGCCTGGCAAGCAATAGTTAGTTATAGGTTGTAATGTTAAAAACGTTCGCAGCCATTGGCGTCTTTCTTTGTGCGGCCGCCTCGTCGGCGGCAAGCGAAGCGCTGGCTGACCTGCGCGCGAGGGCCGAATCGCTGCTCGATGCCGGGCCTTACGCGCCGGTGCACAAGACGGAGACGCCGCCGAGCGGGGACAAGCGGGACTACTTTTCTTTGTCGCCGTTTCACTGGCCGAATCCGGAGACGGAAGACGGGCTGCCCTATGTGTTTCGCGATGGGGAGGTGAATCCTGCCGCGCGTTCGGAGGCGTATGACCGGACGCGGTTCGGGGAAATGGTAAGCGTATCGGAGGACTT
>CAZLBS010000639.1:0-1670 GCA_964557505.1 uncultured Nitrospiraceae bacterium
GGGGATCCCCACACCTTCGGCTAGCGCCGTCTCACATCAGTCCGAACCTGCACATAAGGACACCAATCGAGCGAGCGGTTGAAGGCGATCACCAGCCCATCTTCGCCGGCGAGGCTGTCCATGCTGCGCATCGCGCCCTCGCTATCCGGCAGGGAGAGCTCGAAGGGGAGGCTTTCGCCCACCGCCGGGCCGAGCGCGCCCGATGGGTCAGCCTTGACCTGTGTACCGATGAGCAAGGCGAAGCCGAGCAGGGTGGCGAGGACAGAACGCATCAGAAGTCTCCCGAAGCGTAAAGATGTGTGGCTGTGCTGACGCCCAACTGTGGCGTCATCGTGTCCTTGGGCTTGGATTCTGCCCCGGCAATCCCCTTATGTGAACTGCACCGGTCGCGCCCGAGGACGCGGCCTGACACAGCAAACATAACGAGCGACAGCATGGTTTTCGGTAAACTGACGCCCCAGGACAAGCGGGCCAATTTTCGTGCGGCCTTGCAGGCAGATGGCCTGTTGCGGTTTCCCGGCGCGCACGCGCCCATCGTGGCGATGGCATTGGCGCGCAAGGGATTTGAAGGGATCTACATCTCCGGGGGGGCGTTATCGGCGGAATTGGGACTGCCGGATATTGGCCTGACCACCCTGCCGGAGGTTGCGCAGCGCGGCAATCAGATCGCCCGGGTGACGGAACTGCCCACCATCATCGACGTGGATACCGGCTTTGGCGAGCCGATGAGTGCCGCGCGCACCATCCAGACGATGGAGGACGCCGGTCTGGCGGGATGCCATTTGGAAGATCAGGTCAATCCCAAGCGGTGCGGTCATCTCGACGGCAAGGAAGTGGTCCCGCGCGATGAGGCGGCGCGGCGCATCAAGGCGGCGGCATCGGCCCGCCGTGACGCCAATTTCCTGATCATTGCCCGTACCGATGCCCGGGCGGTTGAGGGCCTGGATGCAGCCATCGACCGGGCCAAAGCCTATATCGATGCCGGGGCCGTGATGATCTTTCCCGAGGCCATGCGCGACCTTTCCGAATTCGAAGCGGTCGCCAAGGCGATCGCGCCGACACCGGTGCTGGCGAATATGACGGAGTTCGGCAAGTCGGAGCTGTTCTCGACGCGGCAGTTGACGGATGCCGGCGTCAAGCTGGTCATTTATCCAGTGACCTCGCTGCGTTTCATGATGGGGGCCGTTGAGAAAGGCTTTGACCTGATCCGTGACGAGGGCAAACAGACCGATGCGGCCCTGTCGCTCATGCAGACCCGCAAGGATTTGTATGAGTTGATCCGCTACGAAGACTACAACGCCTTCGATACGTCGCTGTTTAATTTCAAGGTCTGACGGCGCCGTAGGTCTCTGCCGGGGCGTTTATCCCGCGGCGCGGCTGTGCCGCAGCCATAGGGCTGGGCCTGGCGCCGCCCCGGTCGCCTTTGGGATCAGGCGGTGTGTTGGCAGCCACGCGCGGCAGGCTGACGATAAAGGTGCTGCCCTTGGCGGGGGTGCTGTTGACATTGATGCCGCCGCCCATGGCCGCGATGAATCTGCGGGCGATGGTCAGGCCGATCCCGGCGCCGGACGCCCAGGTGCGTTCATGCAGGCGCGTGAAGGGCTGGAAAATCTGCGCCTGTTTGTCGGGGGCGATCCCAATGCCGGTGTCGGAGATGGCGATTTCCACGC
>CAZLBS010000639.1:1680-2311 GCA_964557505.1 uncultured Nitrospiraceae bacterium
GCAGCCCAGGCGCCGAAGGCTTACCGCAAGCCTGACGCTGCCGCCGGGGTGGCTGAATTTGATGGCATTGTTCAGCAGTCTTTGCAGGGCCTGGCTGAAGCGCGTGGCATCGGCACGGACGATAACGCTGCCCGGTGCCGGCAGTTCCGCATGCAGGCTGACGCCAGCCTTCTGCGCCTGCGGCCGTGCCTCCGCCAGCACCTCGCGCAGGGCGGGCCCAAGATCAACCTGACGGATTTCGAAATGCATCTCACCATCTTCGATGGCAGAGAGTGTCAGGACATTGTCGACCATCGCCAAGAGGTTGCGGCCGGCATCCTCAATGTCTTCCAGGTAGCCAACTTCATGGGGCGAGAGGCGATCCCGGGCGCCCGTGCGCAGCAATTGCGAAAAGCCCATCACGGCATTCAGCGGCGTGCGCAGCTCATGGCTCATGGCTGCAAGGAACTTCGACTTCGCCTGATTGGCCGCGCTTTCCGCATTGGCGACCTCAGTGGCCCGCTGGATCTCTGAGCGGCCACGTTCCAACTCGTCGCTCAAGGCCGCATTCAGATCAGCCAGCGCGGCGGCATAGGCCTCTAGGGTCGGGACTCAATTAGCCCACCAGACGATTGCCGAAGCGAGGAACACT
>CAZLBS010000640.1:0-2301 GCA_964557505.1 uncultured Nitrospiraceae bacterium
CTATGGGGCCAGCAGTCCCGCGCTCGATTATCTGGTTGACGCGGCGATTGAAGGCGGCGCGCTTGGCGCATCGCTGACGGGCGCGGGACTCGCGGGCTCGGTCGTCGCGCTTTGCCGCGCCGATGAGGCCGAACAGGTGGCGATGCACCTGCGCAGAACAATGGCACGCGTGGAAGCTGGTGCGGACGGGATGGCGTACCATGAAGCGGCAGGGCTGCCCCAACCGCTTCAGGAGCGCATGGCCTTTGAGTCCGTCGTCATCAATCGCGCGGTCAACGGGGCCAACGAAATCCAATTCCAGTAATCGCCTGAATCAAGGAAGAGCGCCATGCACTTGCCCGGCAGCAAAGTAGTCCCGATACTCCTTATGCTATGCATCTTCACCGGCTGCCCGGCGGCTGTCATTGGCGAACAGCCCTTCACCGTCACGCGCAATGTCGTGTACGGACAGGGCTACGTGGATCCGGATGACGATGGCCTCTATACCCTGAAGAATCTACAACTCGATATCTATCGTCCTGAGGCTGGGAACAGCGCGCGACTGCCTGCCATCATCCAGGTGCATGGCGGGGGCTTCACTGAGGGCAGCAAAGAAAATGAGAACTTGGTCGACTATGCTGAATACCTTGCGTCGCGCGGATACGCCGTCTTCAACATCAACTATCGTCTGACGCGGGACCGGCCGCCATCCCCGCCCGGCTGGAACGTGACGAACCTTACCCGCACGACGCATGCCGCTATGGTCGACGTGCGGGCCGCCGTTCGATTCGTGCGTGCCAACGCCGCGGCTTACGGGGTCAATCCGGAGCGCATCGGCCTGCTCGGAGAATCCGCCGGCGCGATCGCCGCCGTATCGACGGCCATCGCCGATCCGCCGCTCTTCAGCAACGACGGCGAAACCTTCCCGCAGCCCGCGGCGAACAACATCGATACGGCATCAACCGTGCAGGCGTATGCCCACTTCTGGGGCAATGCCGACCATGTCCTGATCGAAATGGACCGTGACGATCCTCCGGTCATGCTGGTACATGGAACAGATGACGATCAGTTTGGCACGCCCTTCGCGGCGGCGGAGCGCTTCCACGGCCTGCTCGAGTTGGTTGATATCCCCCACGAGTTCTACCAAGCCGAGGGCTTTGGGCACGGCGCGTGGGACTACCGCGAGAATCTCAAGCTCGTACGGACGCTGACGCGCGAGTTTTTTGACGAGCACCTGATGGGCATCAGCAAAGCCCTCATCGAAGGGCGGACGGCCGCCGAGGCGGAAGATGAGCGATAGCCGCAAAGGCATAGAGGAATTCGGCGCTGTATGAAGGATTGCGACATGAGAAAAGCGCGCGTTGTTTTATGTGTTTGTCTGTTTGCCGTGGTGATTCTTTCGGCAGGCTGCGCGACGGCGAGCGCATCGAAAAGCAGCAATGGGATACAGAGTATTGAAGTAGACGGTTCGATACGCACGCGGGCGAATTTCTATTCGCGCTAGCAGGCCTGCGTCGCCGTGCCTATCTTCGGTAATGGGTCATGAGAAGGCCTTTGGCAAGTTGCCTCGTTTCATGCAATGAAAACCCAGTGCACGCCTCTCGGCCTTGAAACAATGGAATGCCGGCTCCCAGGGCGACTGGATGCACGAAGAGCACCAACTCGTCGATTAACCCTGCCTCGAGCAACGGCCCATTCAGCTGGCTCCCCCCCCACGAGCCACATGGCGCCGCCCGGCGAAGCCTTAAGCTGCCGCGCGCGCTCCCTTCCCCTTGCACCCCAATGGCTTGGCGGCGCTCATGCCTCGTGCTGTGTTTTCTCCTTACACATTAAACCGGAAGTGCATGATGTCGGCATCTTGAACGATGTAGGGCTTGCCTTCTTGCCGCATGACGCCGGCGGCTTTCGCGGCGGCTTCGCTGCCATGCGTGATGTAGTCGTTGTAGCCGATGACTTCCGCTTTGATGAAGCCCCGCTCGAAATCCGAGTGAATGACGCCGGCGGCTTGGGGGGCCGTCGCGCCTTTCCTGACGGTCCATGCGCGTACTTCCTTTGGGCCGGCGGTGAAATAGCTGATGAGTCCGAGGGCGGCATAGGCCTTGTGGATGACCTGTTCCAGGCCGGACTCTTCGACCCCGAGCGACGCGAGGAACTCCGCGCGCTCGGCCTCTTCCATGCCGGCCATTTCTTCTTCGAGCTTCGCGCACAGCACCACCACTTCAGCGCTGCGCGCTTCGGCAATCTTGCGGAGTTGCTTCACGTAATCGTTCTCTTCGGAGAGCGCGTCTTCGTCAACGTTGGCCGCGTAGATGACGGGCTTAC
>CAZLBS010000641.1:0-2299 GCA_964557505.1 uncultured Nitrospiraceae bacterium
GACCCATTGTGTGGCGTCGGAGAAGAAGAGGACGCCGCGGCGGCGGCAGACGCGCGCGGCTGAGCCGCCGATGCCCGCCGCTAGCGGCTGTTGATCCGCTGGCGTGCGCGTTCGATCTTGTCGGCGATGCCTTCCCGCTCCCGGTCTAAACGGAGCGCCCGCTCCCATTGACCGATAGCTTTCGCCCATTCTCCCTTAAGGGCATACGCATCGCCCAAGTGATCGCGGAGTTCGGCGTCGTCGTTTTCCATGCCGAGGATGGCACGGCGGATGAGCTGAATCGCCCGGTCCGCATCGCCTTGCTTGTAATACACCCAACCCAAACTATCGAGATAAAAGGGATTATTCGGGTCCAATTCGAGCGCCTGCTCGAGCAGGCGGTAAGCCTCGTCCAGCTTGATGCCCTTCTCCGCGTACATGTAGCCGAGAAAATTCATGGTGTTGTGATCGGCGGGATCCGCCTTGAGAATCGCCTTGAGGTGCCGTTCCGCGGCAACAATGTCATCTTGTTCCTCGGCAATGATGGCGAGATAGTAATGAATCTCTTGGTCATCGCCATGCTTCGTCAACACCTCCTCGAGCAGGGGACGTGCTTTCGCGGCTTGTTCGACGAACATGTAGGTGCGGGCCAAAATGGTGTTGAAGCGTTTACCCGCTGCGCCGTCCGTGCGCAGCGCTTCGAGTTCGGCGAGCCACGCGCCGCCCTCGGTATCGGCGCCCTCCAAGTACAGCATCTCCCGGATGTAGCTATCGGCCTCACGGTGCATGTCGCCGTCGACGCCGTCAAGGGTATCGAGCAGGGCGCGGTATGGCTTGCCTTCGGCCTTCAGCAGAAACGCACGAAGCAGTTGGCCAAAGATGGGGGCGTTCTCCGCCGGGACAAAGGCCGCTGCCTCGCCGGCGCGCCCAGCCTTCCATAGCAAATACATGGCCTGCAGATAGTGGCCGGTTTCGGCTTCGCCATTTTCGATGAGTGCGCGCAGCACCGAGAATGCGCGCCCGTATTGCTCGAGCCGGGCCATCGCCGCGGCTACATACGGGCCGGCATCGGGAAAAGCGGGGTCCTCCGCCAACAGCGCTTCAAACTCGCGAAGCGACGCTTCGTTCTCGCCTTCGTCGAGATAAATGAGCGCCAACAGGAAGCGCGAGCGGGGGTCGCCGCCGCCGAGTTCGATGGCCTTCTGGAACTGTTCAGCGGCGGCCATGTTGTCGCCGATGCGCATGAGCGCGAAGGCGAATTGCCGGCGCAGATTGGCGGAGTCTGGCTCCATGTCGACGAGGCGCTCATACGATTCGGTCAAGGCGACCAGATCGTTCGAGCGCTCCTGCGCCTCGGCCAGCGCTTGCTGCAGCAATTGATCTTCCGGACTCAGGCGGGACGCGTTGCGAAAGGCTTCGGCGGCTTCCTGAGGCTGGTCGAGCCGGTCGTGGGCAAGACCAAGAAACAGCCATAACCGGGCGTTGGAGGGATACTGCTCGAGGAGTTGCCGGCTGGCATCCCGGGCCTTCTGGTATTCCTGCAGCCGCAGATAATTGCGGATCACCCGTTCGCCAAGGGCTTCCGATGCTTCGCCTTCTTCGATGATGTCTTCATAAACTTCGAGCGCCTCATCAAACCGGCCCTCTCGCTGGAGGATGGTGGCCTTGATGTAGGCGTTGAGCACCTCGGCGCTGGGAGCTTCCGGGCGGGTGCCGCGTTCAAGGCCGCTGCCGGGAGCGGCCGCACAACTGAGAACAATGGCGGTGGTAAGGAAAAGGGTCACGAGTCGCATCCAGATCATGTGGCGAGCCTTGTATTGCACTGGCCACGGAACACTGCGGTGGCACGTTGCATTCGGGCGCTAAAGGAGATTTGCCGTTTCGGAGCGGTGCGCCAGAGGAGCGAAACTGAGCCGGTGAATCGGACAGGGCCCATGGATTTCCACGGCCTGCAAATGCTCGGCGGTTGCATATCCTTTATGTCGGGCAAATCCGTACTCCGGCCACATTCGGTCATATTCCAACATGAGGTCATCCCGGCAGACCTTGGCCGCGACGCTTGCCGCCGCAATGGACGCCGAGCGGGCATCGCCCTTCACAATACGCTCGGATGGACAGGGCATTCCCTTTACGGCGTATCCGTCGATAAGGGCGTAATCGGCGGCTTCCGTGAGTCCTGCGAGGGCTTCCCGCATGACGCTGAGATTGGCCTGGTGAATGCCCAGCGCATCAATGCGGCGGGCATCCGCTATCGCGATGGCGATGGCGTGTCCGCCCTGATGCAACGCCCGCAGGATATCCCTGCGTTGACCGTCGGTCA
>CAZLBS010000642.1:0-2282 GCA_964557505.1 uncultured Nitrospiraceae bacterium
ATCTGCTCTCCGCCGCTGAGCAGGTAGCCCTTGTCCCGGGCCTGCTCATACCAGCCTGAAGAGACCTCGGGAGCCTCGCCTTCGGCCTGCGCCCCGACCCGGTCGTCGACCTGGCGCCCCCCACGCGCGCGGTCGAGCCTTGTATCCTTGTTCTGGCTGTTGACGTTCGACGTCGCCCAAAGGACCACCCGGTAGCCCCGCTCCTCAAGCGAGCGCATGAATTCCTCAGGCTCCGGATAACGCTCTTCGTCCCACGTGAAGTCGTTGTAGCGGGTCGACCAGGGACTGTCGATCAAGATCGTTGTCACGGGAATATCGTGCTCTTCATACCCTGCCAACAATTCTTCGACAAACTCACGCGTATTTACGTCATCCTCCCAGACCCACGGCTCGAGCGCCCAGGAGGGTGTGAGTGGAATCTGCGTGTGACGCTGCCCATTGAATGGCACTCCCCAAACGGGGAGAATCAGCCAAAAGTAGAGCCAGACGCCAAAGACGAGCACCAGCGTTGCCAGGCAAATCAGAGCAATCTTGAGACATCCGGTTACAGAGCGCATCGGAATAGAATAGGCGAAGCCGTGCGCCATGGCAAACAGGATGATTTCTTTACATCGCGCGGTGCATATGCCAGAATTGCCCTTGGAGGTGTTGGGTTCGCATGAATGAACAAGTCAGTCAACAGGGACGGGGCGGCACTACGCTTGAAGCCGACATGGTGTGCGCCGCCTGCGCAACGGTGAATCCGCCAGGAACGCTGCTGTGCCAGAACTGCGGGCACAACCTGCGCGATCAGATGCACGAGCGCCTCAACATGGAGGCCGCACTGCCCCTGGAAGACGAAGGCGAGTCGCGGTCGCGCCTCCTATACGGCCTGCTTACCGTGCTCGGATTGTTGGTTTTGGTCTATGTGGCGATTTTCTCCAGTTCGATTGCCGAGTCCTTGTATGCCGTTCAGTCGGACCGCGTTGGCGGCGAGCTTTGGGAAGGCCGCGCGGCAGCCGTTTTCGAGCCGCTCGCCGAACTCGTCGAGGCGGCCCCGCGGCAACTCTCGGCCTTAGCCCCTGAGGAGGGCGCCGTGGCAGCCGGCGGCCCCATGGAGGGCTGGTTCCTGCTCATGCGCGTGACGCCATATGGTACGCGTCCTATCGGCATCGCAATGACCAAGAAAGAGGATGCAAAACTCATTTTCGTGGCGCGGCTGAACGGCGGCGGCGAGGTGCGCGGCACGGCGACGGTTACGAACAATAACGCAGATACCGATACGCTCGTGTTTCGAAACGACAATCTATACGTTGACGGCTATGGGTATGCGCAGCCCTCGCAACAGGGCGGCTACCTGCTGGCGGGCTTCGCCGACATCTACGAGACTCCCTTCGAATTGCTTGCCTACCCCATCTCGGCCCCATAACCCGCCTTAACGGCATGGGGCAAGTGGTGCTAAGCCGCCACTAGCGCTTACACTTCGGGCCAGGGGACGCCGGTGCAGGTGCTGTGCCGTCTAATGCGCAGCCGTGGATTGTTTGCTCTTCCGCACCTACGCCACACAGATACAAGGAATTCGCAGGCCATGGCAGGCTTTTTTGGCCGTTTACGAGATCAACTGGGCAAGACACGCGGCGGGCTTGTCGAGGGCGTGCGCCGCGCCGTAACGGGACGTCAGTTTACAGACGAGACGTTCGACGAACTCGAGGAGGCGCTTATCGGCGCGGACATCGGTGTAGAGACGTCTATGGCGCTTGTGCGGCAGCTGCGTGAAGAGGTCGAGCACAAAGGCCTGAAGGACGCCGACGAGGTCGTCGAGCTGCTGAAGAAGCTGTTGCTGAACGAGATGGACCCGGGTTACCAGCCGCGCCGTCCGGAACCGGATGGGCCGTATGTGACGCTTGTCGCCGGGGTAAACGGCAGCGGCAAAACGACCACCATTGGCAAGCTTGGCGCCAAACGCATCGCTGAGGGCAAGAAGGTGCTCTTTGGAGCGGCCGATACCTTTCGTGCGGCGGCGGTTGAACAGCTCGCCCTCTGGAGCGAACGGACAGGCGCCGGCATCGTGAAGCGGGGCGAAGGCGCCGACCCGGCATCCGTCGCCTATGACACGGTCGACGCGGCCATCAACCAGGGCATTGACCGGGTCTACATCGATACTGCCGGGCGTCTGCACACGAAAGTGAATCTCATGGAAGAGATTAAGAAGGTGGCGCGCGTCGTTGCCAAGCGCATGCCCGACGCGCCCCATGAGGTGTTGCTCGTGCTTGACGCCACCACGGGGCAGAATGGACTCACCC
>CAZLBS010000643.1:0-2280 GCA_964557505.1 uncultured Nitrospiraceae bacterium
ATCAAGCGCCTGCGCGCACTGATCGCGGACAAGAAGGAAGACTTTCAGCGCTAAGCCAAGACGCTGCCGTGACGCGCTGCCCTGCCTCAGACCCACCGGAAGGACCTTGAACCATGGACCTCGAGCCGTTCATACGCAACATCCCTGACTGGCCGAAACCCGGCGTGCAGTTCAAGGACATCACGACGCTGCTCCTCGAGCCGGAGGCGTTTCGCCACGTCATCGACGACTGGAAAAGGCGCTACTCGCCGCATGGCATCGACAAGATTGCCGGGGCGGAATCGCGCGGCTTCATCTTTGGCAGCGCGCTGGCTTATGCCATGAACCTGCCCTTCGTGCCCATTCGCAAGCCGGGCAAGTTGCCGGGCGAAACCATCCGCGAGGAGTACGAACTCGAGTACGGAACGGACGCTCTCGAGATGCACGTCGACGCCATCCGCCCTGGCGAGAAGGTCCTGCTTATCGACGACCTCTTAGCGACCGGCGGCACCATGGAAGCGGCTGCCAAGCTCATCGAGCACGTCGGAGCACAAGTCGTCGAGATGGCCTTCGTCATCGAGTTGCCGCCGCTTAAGGGCCGCGAGAAACTCAGGGGCTATCCGGTCTACGCCCTCATCGAATTCATGGTCGATTAGCAGCGCCATGGCGACGCTCCCGGGCACGGACATCGAGATCCTTCGCGACGCCGAACGCGGCAACTTCAAGCATGCCCTCTTCGACTTCGACGGCACCATCAGCCTGTTGCGTGAAGGCTGGCAACACATCATGCACCCCGTCTGCGTCGAGGCCATTTGCGGCGAGCACCCCCCCACGCCCGAAATCGAAGCCGCCGTCACCGAGATGATCGACGAGACCACGGGCATCCAAACCATTCTGCAGATGGAACGCCTCGTCGAAATGGTGCGCGCGCATGGCCTCGTGCCCGCCGATCAAATTCTCGATGCGCGGGGCTACAAGCACATCTACAACGAGCGGCTCATGGCGCCCGTGCGCGCACGCCTCGCGCAAATCGAAAGCGGCGAAAAGACGCGCGAGGAATTTACGCTCGCCGGCGCGAGAGAGATGCTTCACGCCCTGCACGAACGCGGCCTGACGCTCTACATTTTCAGCGGCACCGACCGGCAGGACGTCGTCAACGAGGCCGAGCACCTTGGCGCCGCGCAATACTTCGACGAAATCTGGGGCGCCCTCGGCAGCATCGAAGAATACTCCAAGGAAAAGGTGCTCAAGGAACTCATCGCCAAGCATGACCTGCACGGAAGCGAGGTGCTCATTCTTGGCGACGGCCCCGTCGAAATTCGCAATGGCCGCGAGAACGGCTGCGTCACCATCGCCGTCGCCAGCGACGAAGTCAACGGCCACGGCTGGAACCGCCCGAAGGCCGAGCGCCTCAAAAACGCAGGCGCCGATATCGCCATCCCCGACTTCAACGAATGGCGCGAATTGCTGGACTACTTGGAAATCAAGTAACGGCGCCCCCGCGGCATCCCCGCCCACGCACGAGCGTTCAATCGCCGCTGCCGTGCCGGCTTATTGCGGCCCCAAATAAATCGCCTGGCCACTGGCGCCTAAGCTCAGGCTCGTCGACAATGCGGCATAGCCATCGGTTTCGAAGGAATCACAACTATGCGGCGCCCGCGCGCCACATTAAATGTCCTGCACGAAACGCCCGCTTACGCTAGGCGATATACTAGCATGATGCGCTCCGTTGTGACAGGGCGGGCACGCTCTTAGAAACGGTCTAGGGGCCAGATGTGTGGGTTTCTTCTGGGGAAGAGCGCGGTGAAGAGTTCGCGGGCGTCGGCGTCGAGGAGGGCGCGGGTGCGTTCGAGGATGGCGCGGGGGTCGGCGTAGCCCAGGAGGAGCTGCACGGCGTCGGTATTGGCGAGGGGGATGCGGTTGGCGCCGCGGGTGTCGGTGAGTTCGATGGCGCCGCGGTGCATGCGCAGGCGGTGCGGGGCATTCTCGAGCAGGAGCGTCAATTCGATGGTGTGGTCCGCGAGGCCGCTCTGTTCGGCGCGCGCTTCCCATTCGGGCAGCATGGCTTCGAAGGCTTCGCCCGCGTCGGCCAGGGCGAGCATGGCCCCGCCTTCCCGGTGATAATGCACCGTGTGCGACGCATTGAACTCACGCAGATAATTGGCCACTGCATGCTCGGGCGGCAGGCAAAACAGCATGCTCGATGCAGCGGCTTCATCGGCGAGGTCGGCCGCGGCCGCGATGAGCGCGCCATATTGCGCGCGGGAGGCGGCGCCTGCTTCCTCGATGATGAAGTCCGCC
>CAZLBS010000644.1:0-1539 GCA_964557505.1 uncultured Nitrospiraceae bacterium
CGCCTCGATTACGTAATCGCGGTAGGGCCAGATGCTGCGGTTCTGGTCGCCGTGGAAGCCGACGGTATCGGCATAGCGCACCTGGTCGAGCCAATCCACGGCCATGCGTTCGCCAAAGTGGGGCGAAGCCAGCATGCGGTCGATAGCCCGTTCATAGGCATCGGGACGGTCGTCGGCGAGGAAGGCCTGCAGGTCTTCGGGCGAAGGCGGCAGGCCGAGCAAATCGAGCGAGGCACGGCGCAATAAGGTCGCCTTCTCGGCCTCGGGCGAGGGGCTCAACCCTTCCTCCTCCAACTGCGCGAGCACGAAGGCGTCGATTGGATTGCGCACCCACCCGGCATCGCCCACCTCAGGCGCGGGTTCGGGCTGCGGCGCAATGTAGGCCCAATGCGGCTCGTATTCGGCGCCCTCGTTTATCCAGCGCTCCAGCAGGGCGATGTCTGCTTCGCTGACTGTCTTCTCGGAAGAAGGCGGAGGCATCTTGTACGAGGGGTCATGATGCCGCATGCGCTCGATGATCATGCTTGCAGCGGCACTTCCAGGAACGATGGCCTGCTCGCCGTTCCTGCGCGGCTCGATGGCGGCCTCGCGTAGGTCCAGCCGAAGCCCCGCCTCGCGCGTATTGCTGTCGAACCCATGACAGGGATAGCACGACTGCGACAGTATCGGCCGGATGTCGCGGTTAAACGAAAGCGGCTCGGCCGCATACACACTATATGACGCGCCTGCCGCGCACACAATGATCCATGCTGCCCGGAGATAAATGCCCAAGGGTCTGGATGCTCCTCTTCCGCATATCCCTATGCCAAGGGACAAAGCTTAGATGGCGCAACATTGCCCGGTCAAGAAGTTTTTGCAGGGCATGCGCGGCAGCAACGCCGCGCCGCCGGGCATATGTTTTTTCTGTTGTTGGCCATAAAACGGACCCGGCACGATGGCCGCTGCAGTCCATGGCTATGTGAAACCGGTCCCTGAGGGGGTCAGGCTTCACAACCCGCGTACTGGACCGACGCCCACGGTATCGCGTCCTCGTCAACCAGCACCGGTTCCTGCAGCTGAAGAAAATCGGCCACCATGGAGCAGATGGCCGGTGAAAAGAGCATCGCCATGTGTCCGGTATCGGGCACGAGGATCTCTTCTTCATGGCGGGCATGAATGCGGGGAATGACCAGGTTGTCCGAACCGCCAATGATCGAACGGAACTGCACCTGGCCCGCATTGTCGCGTGATTCCGCCAATCGGCGAAGCACGACCGACCCCGGCCGCAGTTCGATTCCCGCGCGGCCGCTCAGCCAGTACGCGTTGTACGTGCCCAGATGCGGCGTGGCCAATGTAATGCACTGCCGGACCCGGCGGGCGCCGTTGAGTTCCTGCAGATAAGACCGCGCCACGAGGCCGCCCATGCTGTGACACACGAGGTCGATGCTTCCACCGCGCACGTTCGTGCGCAGAAACTCGCGGAGCGCGATGGCGCCATGCTCGATGCCTCGGGTCGAGGGATAGGCGAATGGCAACACGTGCCGGATACCGCGGTGGCGC
>CAZLBS010000644.1:1549-1963 GCA_964557505.1 uncultured Nitrospiraceae bacterium
AAATACGCGCGCATGGGCAGGAAAATGGAGGGGTTGCAATACAGCCCATGGATGAGGACCACCGTGCGCTGCTCGGCCACCCGCGGCGTGGGCCGAATCGGGCGGCGCCGCATACCGAAGGGATACAGCGCCAAGGCGCCGAGAAATGCAGCGGCCTCCTGAAGGACCAGTTGCCAGGCTGGTTTCGTGGAAACAGGGTAATCAAGGTTCATGGCGGAAGCCCTCCGGCGCCGTTTCAGATGATGCACAGGGCGCACGGGGGCTACGCCTCACAAGGCCTTCACCATACGCCCCCGAGGGCCAGAATCCAAGTAACTGTTTCGCTAGCAGGTGAAATGCACCTGCCCGCCAGCCGGCGTCAATAGCCTTGCTTCCGGCTACGCGGGCGCATCAAGACGGCTGCACCCTTGATTG
>CAZLBS010000644.1:1973-2279 GCA_964557505.1 uncultured Nitrospiraceae bacterium
CGCTGCATCGCGCACCCCGGGCCGCTGTTTACAGACAATAATGACAGGACTACTAGCGCTTCCAGCCGAAAATGAGGAGTTCGGCGTCTGAATCCCCTGTGTTTTCAACGCTGTGCATGTCGGCCTCGTGCGAGTGGACATCGCCCGCCTCGAAAGCGCGTTCGCTGGTCTCGCCGCCGACGGTATACGCAAGTTCGTAGTCGCTCATCGAGTAGACGATGCGGTCGTATCCCGCGTGCTCGGGAATACTCTTGCCAGCCGGCACGACGAGATGCACGACCTTGATGTCGTCATTCTCGAGGATGA
>CAZLBS010000645.1:0-2272 GCA_964557505.1 uncultured Nitrospiraceae bacterium
GAGGACAAGATGTCGGCCAACAATGTGCTGCCGCTTCGTTGCACCGTACATATGATGTATGAATGCATGCGCTCTGCCAAGTTGCTCAATGCCCCGCTGCGAAATGCCGTGCGAATCAGGCATCCACCTCAGCTGCCCGCGGGCTTGCTGTCGTGAAGGGCGGCGTAAAGTTCATCAAAGATACGGCAGACATAGTCAACGAGAACAATGTCTTCCTGATTTGCCTCTCGAATCCGATCGATGTCTTGCTGGACGGCAGGCTTGTCTTTGTCGCCTCGTTTGCCCACGTTGACGATTTCGTAGCCGCGTGACCGCAAGATGTTCACCCGGAACAGCAACTCAATGAACTGGTCGTATTGACGCATGTCCGCGACCAATAAATAATCCGCCTCGATGCGCTTCTTTGCGGCCTCAAAAGAGGGTTCCCCGCCAGACAAATACCGGCACTGCTGATTGAAGAACAACGGCGTCTTCTGTTCGGTAAAGTAGCCGATGCTATCTGCCAGCGTGCAGTCCTTGATCACGGCATGATGCGGGGCCTTGGGATGATTCTTCATAAACCAGAAAAAGGACAGATAGCGCTCGACTGGATCGCGCGTCAGCGAGAGATACACCGGCGTCCGCTCGAACTTTCGGTGAATGCCATATGGATTATGGCTGCTCAAGAAATGGTACTGGCTGCGCGGCGCACGTTCCCATTTCAAGAACTCTTCCCGCAACGGATTGTGATAGGGGGCCAACAGCGACGTGCCGAACGTTGCGCGCACCTGCTCGCGAAAGGTCGACCCCGCACACTTGGGAATGTGCGTGAAGATATAGAGGGCGTCTCCGGGCGCTTTCCACTCAGGGTGATACAACACGTCGCGCGTATTCTCCTTTGGCCGGTTATGCGGGCGGATGCGTGGATTCGCTCAGACCCAGGCGCGCGCCCAGATACGGCCAGAGCGCGGCCTGTCGAGGTGCGTCAGCGGCGCCACACTGTTGGAGGGCAGCACCTCGACCCGGCTAAACCCGGCGGCATAGAGCATGTCCTCAAGCCCTTTGTCGTTCGGTCCCCACCAGGTTGTCTTGTCCTGATTGATTTTGTCGTCGGCGTAGAAGGTCCACAGCGGTTTGTCTTCCAAGCCTGGATAGATGCTGCCATGCGTCTCGATGATGGCGCATTCCTTCGTGAGGGCGCGCACCTTGACCAGTGCTTCGTAGGGTTCGGTCAGATGATAGAGCACGCCCAGGAAGAGCACGACATCGAATGTGCCCAATGCCTCTGCGGGCGTTTCGACGAAGTTCGCACACTTCGACTTCACCTTGCTGCCGAGCGCTCGACAGGTCACGTCGAAGGGAATCTTGCCCGGTAACGCTTCCTTGTCTTGCGTGTAGGCAGGCGGGTTGTACGTATCAGGAATGCGGCCCGCGTCACGCTCCTGATGCACCCATTCATGGATCTTCTGAAAGTCGGTGATCCAGGTGTGCCAGTCGACCGCCAGCACGCTAGCCGCGCCGCGGCGCTCTGCTTCGAATGAAAAGAAGCCGCCCCACGCGCCGATATCCAAGACGGACTTGCCCTTGACTTCGGGCATGCGCATGCGCAAGACCTCGCCCGCGAGGATGCGCGAGGTTTTCCGCCGCCCCTGAATAAAGGTGTTGCCCAGGTCAATGCTATGCCAGATGGGCTGCCCCTGGGCCGCCTTGCGCACCTCGTCCGCGGTCATCGAAGCAGGAGGTAGCCGATCCTCCCCATTGCCGCGAGCCTTCCGAATGATGTCGATGAAGCGCTTCGCCGCGTCCTCGTGGCGGCCCGCTTCGTCGAGCGCAATGGCCGCCGCAAGCTGCACCGTCAAGCGCGCGTTCAGCGTCGTCCCGCTTCGTTCCATGCGCCGCGCGACTGCATCGAAGAGTCCTTCATGGCCAGCCATTGGAAAAAGCGGCAACATGCCTGGGGTCTCTTCCGCGCGCTTAGCAATCATGCCTTGCCCGCGAGGCTCTTCTCCTCCCGCGAACAGCGCCAAACCATAACTATACGCCGCGCGCGGGTGCTCTGTAATGAGCGGCTTGAGCGTTTCGGCCGCCTCCAGATAGGCCCCGTTGGCATATGACTCGGCGGCCTCGCGAATCGAATCTACGTGCAATGCTAGTCCCTCAGGCATGGCGTGCGAACGCACAATTATGGCGCAGCCTCGCCGCGGGCTGCAAAAACCATGCGTTCTGAACCCGTTGCGCGCTTCACTTCCTCAATCGTCAACGAAAACATTGACATTGTCTGTCAAACTAAACC
>CAZLBS010000646.1:0-1559 GCA_964557505.1 uncultured Nitrospiraceae bacterium
GACAACGTCTTCCGGTACGTGATTGTCTTCCTTGCGACGGCGCTGTGGCTGACGAAGGACGGTGTGGTCGACGAAGCCGGGTCGCAGATGCTGGTGTCGGCGGGCCTGGTGATTTTCAGCGCGCCGTTCATCATCTTCGCGGGGCTATTCGGGGCGCTTTCGGACAAGTTCAGCAAGCAGCAGGTGATGCTGTACTCGAAATACACCGAGGTGCTCATCATGCTGGGCGGGGCGGTGGCCTTCTATTTTCAGAACGTGTGGGCCCTGGGCATCCTGCTGTTTTTCATGGGCGCCCAGAGCGCGCTGTTCGGCCCGAGCAAGTACGGCATCATCCCGGAGATGGTATCGGAGAAACGGCTGTCCGTCTCGAACGGCTACGTGCAGATGTTCACGATGATCTCGGTGATCGCGGGGATGGCGCTGGCGGGATGGCTGTTCGAGGTACTGGGCGGCGCAGACGGGCCGCAGGAGTTGGGCGGCCTGTTCATGGCGGCCCTGTCGTTGACGGGAGCCGCGACGGCCCTGTTTATTTCGCGACCAGAGCCGGCCAATCCGGCGCGCCGCATCACGATGAATCCTTTCCAGGGAATGGGGGGATATTACAAGCAAATCTGGTCGGACCCGTGGCAATTCGTGGCGGTGTTCAACTACACCTATTTCTGGTTCGCCGCGGCGCTGATGCAGCTCATTGTCATCACGTATGGCCAGAGCACGCTGGGCCTAGACGAGTTCGAAACCAGCCTGCTGACGGCGGTGCTGTCGATTGGCATTGCGCTGGGGTCGGTGCTCGCGGGCTACCTTTCGCGCAACAAGATCGAGATTGGCCTGGTGCCGGTCGGCGTGCTGGGCATGTTCGCGACGCTGGTCTTGCTCGCACTGCCGGGGTACGGCGTTGTGGCGCAATGGAGCCCCGTGGCATCGGGCATCATCCTGGCGGCCCTGGGATTCTGCGGCGGCCTGTACGACGTGCCGCTGGCCGCAACAATTCAAAAGCGCGCGCCGCATAAGGCGAAAGGCGGCACCTTTGCCGCGGTCAACCTCTTGACCTGGATCGGCATTCTCGGAGCCGGCGCGCTCAACATGGCATTAGGGAGTATCGGCGTGGGAGTTTACGGTGTATTTGCGTTGGCGGCAGGGCTTTGTCTCCTGATCGCCCTGTTTACGATGGTGTTCTACCCGGTCTACATGCTGCGGACAGGCTTGTGGATTCTTCAGAGCACCCTGTACCGGGTCCGCGTGATCGGGCGGGACAACATCCCCGAGGAAGGCCCGGCGCTGTTCGTGTCGAACCACAGTTCGCTGCTCGACACATTGACCATCCTGGCCTCCTGCGACCGGCAGGTACGCTTCGTGATTTCGCCGGACATGCTGACTACCGGCTGGGCCAGATGGCTGGCGCGGACATCCCGGGCCATCGTGCTTCCCGAGGGCAATGCCACGGCGATGTTGCAGTCGCTGCAGGAGGCGAAGGATGCCCTGAACAGCCGCGAGGCGGTGTGCATTTTCTGCGAGGGCATGCTGGACCAGGGCGGCGAGCGGCTGCCTTTCGACAAGGTGTA
>CAZLBS010000646.1:1569-2267 GCA_964557505.1 uncultured Nitrospiraceae bacterium
GACCGGCTGATGGGACGTCTCTTCATGGTGAAGAACGGCGTGGTGCAGCGGATGAAGAACAAGCCGCTGCGCCATGACCTCACGGTGGCCTATGGTGAGCCGCTCAGTTGCGATACGGAAGCCGTGAAAGTACGGGCGGCCGTACGCGAGTTGAGCGCGGAAGCAGCGAAATCGAAGAAGGACCGCACGCCGCTGCTGCAACGCGCCTTCGTGAAGTCGGCGCGCAAGCGCTGGCGGCATGAAGCCCTGTCGGACCAGCGCGCCGGAAGCATTTCGTGGTTCAAGGCCCTTGTGGGCAGCATTGCCCTCGCGCGGGCGCTCAAGAAGCACATTCGCGACGATGAGATGGTGGGCTTGCTGGTCCCGCCGAGCGTGGGCGGTGCGCTGACCAATGCCGCGCTGCAGCTCATGGGCAAGGTGCCGGTCAACCTGAACTACACCGCGTCGCCCGCGGCGCTGAAGTCTTCCGCGGAGCAGTGCAAGCTCAAGCACACGCTTACCTCAACACTGTTCCTTGAGAAGCTGAAGCAGCAGCGCATGAAAATCGATGTGCCGGCGGAGGCAATCTACCTCGAGGACATTCGCGAGAGCATCACCGGAAAGGACCGCATCGTCGCGATGCTGATGGCGGTGTTGCTGCCGGTGAAGGTTATCGAGCGGATGCTGGGGGCGCCGGCAAACCGCACGCCCGATGACCT
>CAZLBS010000647.1:0-2266 GCA_964557505.1 uncultured Nitrospiraceae bacterium
GTGGTTGGGGGCGGCGGCGGCGGCCGCCCTGACCTGGCACAGGCCGGCGGCAAAAATCCGGAAGCGCTTCCCGAGGCCATCAGCCAGGCCCCGGCCTTGGTGGCGGAGTTGCTCGGCGCATGAGCATGCCCGGCCGGATGATGGGACTCGACATCGGCGAGGCACGTATTGGCGTGGCCCTGAGCGATCCGATGGGCATCATTGCGTCGCCGCACGGGGTAATCGCCGGGCAAGACGCCGGGCAAGCCTTGGCGGAAATTCGTTCGCTCGCCGAGGCGCAAGGCGTGACGGCCATCGTGGCGGGGGTGCCGCTCAATCAACATGGTCAGCCTGGGCCGCAGGCAGAGAAGGTGCTGGCTTTCGTGGAACGCTTGCGCGAGGCAGTGGATGTACCGGTCGACACCATCGACGAGCGGTTCACCTCTGCACAGGCAGAGCGCACGATGGCCTCGGCCGGGAAGAAGAAGAAGGGCAACAAAGGACTGGTCGACCAATTGGCCGCACAGCAGATCCTCGAGACGTGGATGGCCAAACGCAAGCGCGAGGGCGGGTATCGGTGAATGAGGCGAAACGGCCGCACCGCTGGTGGCGGCGTTTGGCGGTGCAAGCGGTTCTGTTGCTGGCTGCCTTTGCCGTGCTGCTGCTGGCCGCCGCCGGCGCTGGACTCTACATCGTCTATGACAACGTCCAACGTGAGCGGGTGGCGGGCATGGGCGAACCGGTTGCAGTGGACATTCCCCAAGGCGCGACGGGTGGCGATATCGCCGAACTCTTGACCAAGGCGGGGCTGATTGAGCACCCGTTCTACTTTCGCGTGGCAATGCGCTTTAGCGATGAGGAGCGCTTTATTCGGCATGGCCGCTACGAACTGCCGCCGGGCCTCTCGGCATCGCAACTGCTCGAACTCTTGCACGAAGGACCGCAACTCCCGGTCGATGCCTTTGTCCGCGTGCGGGTGCCGGAAGGCATGCCGCTGCGCCGCATCGCTGAAACCTTCGACGACCCGGATGCCTTCTTGCTAGCGGCGACCGATCCGGATCTCCTTGCCGAGCATGCCGTGCCGGCGGATTCTTTCGAGGGCTTCCTGCTGGCTGAAACGTATTTTTTCGACGAACCGCCCACGCCGCGCGAGGTGGTCGGCCGGGCGGCGGACCATTTCGAGGAGGCCTATGAAAAGCTTCTGCGGGAGCATCCGGAGGCCGCGGCCCGTGGTCCCCTGGAAATCGTAACCGTCGCCTCGCTCGTGGAGATGGAGGGCAAGACGGACGACGAGCGGGCGGCGATTGCCGGCGTGATTTACAACCGGCTCGAGCGCGGTATGCCGCTCGAGATGGACGCGACGCTGCAATACATTAGCGGGCGCTACGGCGAATGGGTGCTGTACCGCGACAAGGAAGTCGACTCGCCATACAATACCTATATATACCCTGGCTTGCCTCCCGGACCGATCGCCACGGTAAGCGAAGCCAGCTTGCGGGCGGCAATGAATCCCGCCGAGCACGAATACCTCTTCTTCGTTTCCAACGCCGATGGCAAGACCCATACCTTCAGCGAAACCCTCGCCGAACACAACCAGGCGGTCGCCCGCTTTCGAAGAGAAATCGCCGAACAGCGGCGAGCGGAGACTCCGTAAGACCCGCGGCGCAAGCGGCGGCATAAGATGTCGCCCGGAAAGACCAGTGCGGTGCTCCGCACGGCCTATTTCATGTGCGTGACCGGCGCCGTAACGCTTCCATTTCCTTTCGGCATTCGCCGCCTGAGTGCATGCCTGATATACTGGCGCGTTGTACCCGCAAGTACTTGGGCACAGCAGGCAGGCAATCCGGGGAAAGGGCTTACCCGATGACGAAGCGGCTTCTCATTCATCCGTCAGAAGTGCGCAAATCCCGTGCGATTCAGTTGGGCGAGATTCCCGTGAATCAGTACGACGGGACGCTGCAAGACGAATTGCAGCGGGGAATGCCGGCGGCGGATGCGGTGCGGCTGTTTCGCGATATGGCAGTCATTCGTGAATTCGAGTCGATGCTCGATGCGATCAAGAAGCTGGGCGAATACGAGGGCATCGCATACACGCACGCGGGCCCAGCGCATTTGAGTATTGGGCAAGAGGGGGCGGCCGTCGGGCAGTCGTATTTGCTGGGCATCAGCGATCACATCTTCGGCAGTCACCGCAGCCACGGCGAAATCATCGGCAAAGGCCTGAGCGCAATTTCAAAGCTGGATGCCGCTGCCCTCGAAGCCATCATGTCGGCCTATTGGGACGGGG
>CAZLBS010000648.1:0-2265 GCA_964557505.1 uncultured Nitrospiraceae bacterium
TGTTCGCTTCGCCGGTGGCGAAGTTGATGGCGCCGGTCAGCGTATTTTCGGCGATGTTGTCGAGGTGACCGCGGAACCGCAGCCACGGACCGGCCATCGAGATGTGGTCGGTGGTGCATTTGCCCTGGGCCTTGATGAGCAGCTTCAAGCCCTTGAGGTCCGTGCCTTCCCACGCAGGGAAGGGGTCGAGCAATTGCAGCCGCTTGGAATCCGGCTGCACCGCGACCTCGACGCCCGAGCCATCCTCGGCGGGCGCCTGATAGCCCGCGTCTTCCACCGCGAATCCTTTCGGCGGCAGCTCGACGGCCTGGGGCGGATCGAGCATGACCTCTTCGCCCTTTTCGTTCACCAGCTTGTCTGTCATCGGATTGAAGCGCAAGTCGCCCGCGATGGCCAGCGCCGTGACGATCGCCGGGCTGGTCACGAAGGCATGCGTCTTCGGGTTGCCGTCGTTGCGCTTGGCGAAGTTCCGGTTGAACGACGTCACGATGGTGTTCGGCTCATCTTCCGCGCCATGCCGGTGGCGTGCCCATTGGCCAATGCACGGCCCGCAAGCATTTGCCAAAACGACGCCGCCAATCTTCTCGAAGTCATCGAGGATGCCGTCGCGCTCGACCGTGAAGCGCACCTGCTCGGAACCCGGCGTAATGGTGAATTCCGACTTGGCCTTGATGCCCTTGTCGGCCGCCTGCTTGGCGACGCTTGCCGCGCTCGTCATGTCTTCGTAGCTCGAGTTCGTGCACGAGCCGATCAGGCCGACTTCCACGACTTCGGGCCAGCCTTCCTGCTGCACGCGCTCGCGCATCTTGGACACCGGCGTCGCGAGGTCGGGCGTGAAGGGGCCGTTCAAATGCGGCTCCAGCTCGCTCAGGTTGATCTCGATGAGTTGGTCGAAATAGTCGCCGGGCTTCTCATACACCTCGGAGTCAGGCCGCAGATGGTCCATGATCTGCGCGGCGGCCGCGGCAACGTCTGGACGGGACGTCGATTCAAGATAGCGCACCATCGAATTGTCGAAGGCGAACAGCGACGTGGTCGCGCCGATTTCCGCGCCCATGTTGCAAATGGTGCCCTTGCCTGTGCAGGACATGTTCTCGGAACCTTCGCCGAAATACTCGACGATCGCCCCCGTGCCGCCCTTCACCGTGAGGATGTCGGCGACCTTGAGAATCACATCCTTCGGCGTCGTCCAGCCGGACATCTTGCCCGTCAGGTGCACGCCAATGAGCTTCGGAAACTTGAGTTCCCAAGGCATGCCCGCCATCACGTCGACGGCGTCCGCGCCGCCCACGCCAATCGCTACCATGCCCAGGCCGCCGGCATTGGGCGTATGCGAGTCCGTGCCGATCATCATGCCGCCGGGAAAGGCGTAATTCTCGAGCACCACCTGGTGGATGATGCCCGCGCCCGGCTTCCAGAACCCGATGCCATACTTGTTCGACACCGACGACAGGAAATCGAACACCTCTTTATTGCCCGTGATGGCGGCGGCAAGATCGGCCTCCGCGCCCTTTTCCGCCTGGATGAGGTGGTCGCAGTGCACGGTGCTCGGCACAGCCGTCTTCGGCTTGCCCGCCTGCATGAACTGCAACAAGGCCATCTGCGCCGTCGCATCCTGCATGGCCACGCGGTCCGGCGCGAAGTCGACATAGTCCTTGCCGCGCTCGTACGTTTCGGCGGGCATGCCATCCCACAAGTGCGTGTACAAAATCTTTTCGGCGAGCGTCATGGGCCGGCCGAGCAGCTTGCGCGCCGCCGCAATGCGTTCCGGCATCCGCGCGTATACCGCCTGAATCATGTCAAAATCAAAAGCCATAACTGTCGTACTCCTGCTGTCCGCGAGGCCCGCTATCCCCGCAACACGGCTCCCCGGCAATCTGCATATAATCCCGCGCCCGTGCGCACCGCCTATTTTTCGGTAGGGGTATCAGTATACGAAACACCAGCCCGCCCGCTCAATCCACCAGCCGAACCCGGCTCAAATACACAAGCGCCAATGCCGCGTCTGTACGCAAACCGCGACATCATGCCAACTCCGCATCCCCTCTTCTCCCCCTCGAAGAGCACCGCGATAGCTATTGCCATCCAGCACCACATGCCTTATGCTTGCTATATGCACTGCGCGGCATCCATACGCCACCCCACACCCGGCGCCCACGTGCCGGCGGCATTCTCGTCATCCGTGTCATCACCGAAAGTTTTGGCAAAGCCCGGCTCGCTCGGGTTCTCGCCCTTCGGGCAAATCGCCTACGCCACCGGCGGCGG
>CAZLBS010000649.1:0-2254 GCA_964557505.1 uncultured Nitrospiraceae bacterium
TCGAGCCGGAGCGCTTCAGCGTCGCGGGCTTGCGCGCGGCCCTGAGCGAGACCCTGGACTGGCTGGCCTCGCCCGCCGGGATGCCGCTCGCGGGCGTGACCCAGTCAGGCGGCAGCTTCGTGGAATCCGGACCGCCGTCAGCGCCTGGGCCTCAGACGCAAGCCGGTGATGATGCACCTGCAGTATCCGCCGAATCCAGGGCTCAGCCGGGGGAGACATGGCCTGCGGACTGGCTGCGCAGCGTGTCCGATCTGATTCAGACACAGGAGCTTACCTGGCCGTTATGGCTGACGGGCTTGGCAGTCGCGGTGATTATGGGCATGGGCCATGCGCTTTCGCCGGGCCACGGGAAGACCGTGATGGCGGCGTATCTCATCGGTGAGCGAGGGACCGCGCTGCATGCCCTTGTGCTTGGAGTCGTCGTCACCATTACCCATACGTGGAGCGTGCTCCTGCTCGGCGCAATCACGCTGTTCGCGGGGGAAGCCGTCTCGGAGGATGCACTCACCTTCTGGACGGGGATCCTCTCGGGGGCGATCATCATGGTCATCGGCGTGGTGTTGTTTCAGCGCCGGTATGCGGACTACATCCTCGCGGCAAACGGTGCTGGAACTGGGGCGCTACATGCCCATGGACATGGTCCTGGTCTCGGGCATCACCATGGCGAGGGGTTTTTGAGCCGCATTTTTGGCGGGCATGCCCATGGACCAGGCGGGCATTCGCACGTTGTGGAGAGCGAAGATGGCCGTCCGCCAGGGTATGGGAGCATCCTGTGGCTGGGCATCAGCGGCGGCATCGTCCCATGTCCCGCGGCCCTTATTGTCTTGCTGTTGGCGCTCAGCGTGGGCAGGCTCGCATATGGGCTCTGGCTCATTGTGGCCTTCAGCATTGGTCTTGCAGCCGTGCTCGTAGCCATCGGCCTCACGGTGGTGTGGACCGCGGGCGCCATTCGGGAGCGCACGGGAAGCGGGGGCACATTCCTAAAGTTGTTGCCTGTCGCGGCCTCAATCTTGATCACGTTGCTCGGCGCCGTCGTCTTGCTGCGTACTTTGGTACAGTATGAGGTGGTCGTGCTTGGCCCTGGGCTGTAGCGCACTGCGCCGACTCACGCACCTAAAACGACAACTATTCAGCGGCGCGCGCATTTTTTGCTTCCGTTCTGACAAACCCTGTGGTAAACTTGCATTAGTGTTCCGGTGAAAAAGTGGTCACTCGTGGCAAACCGTGTCAGCCGTGAGTATCCACAGAGCACGGGGGGCTAGCGTTAGGTTTGGGCAGCGGATTCGCTTGGGGGAGCGAGCCGCGATGGTTGCCGTGTACCGGCAGCATAGCGGGGTTATGTTTTGGTGGAAGAACGAGCAGACCAGGACCTCTTTCAACATTTCGTGCGCGCGCCCCTGCACCAGGAACTCGTCGGCATTAGTTCGGCGATGCGCGAAGTCAGCGATTTGGTCAACCGCTTGGCGAAGTCCAACCTGACGGTACTCATCACGGGTGAAAGCGGAACGGGCAAAGACATTACGGCCCGGCTGCTGCACCGGCACTCGTCTCGCAATGGGAAGCCGTTCATCAAGGTGAATTGCCCGGCCATTCCCGAAAGCATTCTCGAGAGCGAACTGTTCGGCTATGAGCGCGGGGCCTTTACCGGGGCGCGCACCTCGAAACCGGGCCGGTTTGAATTGGCCAATCATGGCACCATCTTTCTCGACGAGATTGCCGAGACAAGCTATACCGTGCAGAGCAAACTGCTTCAGGTGCTCGATGGCGAGCCGTTCATGCGCATTGGCGGCACCACGCCCGTGAAGACCGACGTTCGCATCGTGGCCGCGACAAACATCCCACTCGAAGAAGCCGTGCAAAAAGGGCGCATGCGGGAAGACATTTATTTCCGGTTGAGCGAAGTCATCGTGCGCATGCCGTCTTTGCGTGACCGCCCGGTCGATGTTCCCGTCTTGGCAGAGCATTTCAACTACAACTTCACGCAAAAGATGAGCCGGCCTTACGAGGCGATTCCGCGCGAGCTGCTGCAACAGATGCAATCGCTGCCATTTCCGGGGAACATTCGCGAGTTGGCTGCCCGGGTGAAGAAATACGTCACGAGCCGCGACCCGGCGGTATTGCTGGAAGAGGAACAGGCAGGTCCGCAAACGCAGCACTTTCCGCATCAGGGAATGGGCGCGGTGGCGGGGGGAGAAAATGGCTCGTCAAGCACGCGCACGCCCTTGCCGTACAAGGCAGCGCCACCGCCGCGCGA
>CAZLBS010000650.1:0-2246 GCA_964557505.1 uncultured Nitrospiraceae bacterium
CCCGGTTCGAGATCTTCGAGCCGTTGCGGAACATCAGGGGCCGCAAACGCTGCGCAGCGCTTCCTTGGGAAGCGCTTTTGCAAGCGTTACGCCGCTAAGTTAACCATCTCCCGGGCACGGCATTCCAGCCACACCCCAACGAAGCATGTCATCAATGTGAGCCTGAAGCGTTCTAGGAGCAGGCTCGCGGCCGCCGCCGGGTGTCCACGCCCAATGGAGTATCTTGTCGTGCCCAAGGTGTTGAGCGAGCTCCATGAAGGTGCGGTTCCCGTTTCGCTCCGGGTCGCGAAGCTGCTCGCAGATAAAGTTACTCCCTCGCCCGTACCAGTCGGCTTCAGCGGGAGCGAGGACCCACGTTCCGGCGATATGAGGCGCGGCATGCGGCTTCTCGTTGTTGCGGTCCGTATGGGTGGAGTTCACGTGACACGTGGTGCAGAGCAGACCCGTCTCGGCGCCGATGCGGCTTTGCCCCGCATAAACATTCATCCCGTGGGGTTGCGCTTCCCCGTAACTTGGCCCCGACCACATGGGCCGTTCGCTCTCACCCACATGGCAATTAGCGCACCGCGGATGCGATGCGACTTCGTAGATTCGCTCCCAGGCCTCGAGGCCTTCCGCCTTGGAGACGGAGCCCTTGGCGGGCACTTCGAGTTTGATCACCTCTTCGGCCGCTTCCGCTGTCGCCAGTCCAAGGACTGTCACTGTCACAAAGAAAGCTCTCATACGAATTTCACGCTTTTATGAAAGGGCATCTCACGAATGCGTTTCCCGGTCGCCGCATAAATCGCGTTTGCGAGTGCCGGCGCGGCTGGCGGCAAGCATGGCTCCCCGATCCCCCGAATCTTTGGATTGTTCTGCAGCACGGCGGTCGTGAACTTGGGTGCTTGATGTAAGCGCATCGCTTGATGCTGGTGATAGTTGGTCTGCTGAGGCATGTAGTTTTCGTAGGTCAGTTCGCAGTTCATTGCGTGGCCTGCGCCAAAGATGAATCCGCCGGTCATCTGCGCCTCAAAGTTGACCGGGTCTAGTACCGTCCCTGCGTCAACGACCAAAAACGCTTCTTCGAGCTTGATGGCTCCATCGACAACGCGCACATCGACGACCTGAGCGGCGGGAACTCCGTGTGAGTACACGAAGGCCACGCCCCGTCCACGGCCTTCGCCAGGTTTCGCGCCCTTCCAATTCGAGATCTCGCGCAGCTTCTCGAGAACTTTTCGTGACACATCGTCGATGCACATCGCGATGCGCACTTCGATGGGATCTGCACCCGCCTTTTCGATAAGCTCATCGATGAACGACTCCTGCATAAAGCCGTTGCTGGCTGCGCCCGGTGCGCGCCACGAACTCGTCGGAACCATTTCTTCCGCGATGTAACCGGTCACGCGATAGTTAGGAATCTCGTAGGGCTGGTCCCAACCCCCCAGCATCATGGCCGAGTCCGGCCCTGGTGGCGCCTGCCAGACTCGCCCAAACCAGGAACGGGTCATCGAGGTGCTCGAAGCGGAGAAATCGAGACTTTCGATTTTACCGTCTTTGACGGTCCCGCGCAGTCTTCCGAGCTGCATAGGACGGGGATAATCGTGGCTCATATCCTCTTCACGAGAGCGGGTCATTTTGACCGGCGTCCCTTTAACCGCCATCGCCGCTTCAACCGCTTGTTTCACGTAGGTGTCTTCAAGGCGCCGCCCGAAGCTACCGCCCATGGGCTGGTTGTGGACGTAGACAGCTTCTACAGGGACGCCAGTCAGTTCCGACGTGTGTTCCTGCACCCAAGCAGGAATCTGCGTGCCCGTCCACACCTGAACTCGATCGTCTTCGACTAATACCGTGGCATTCATCGGCTCCATGGGAGCGTGCGACATGAAGGGCGTACGGTACTCAGCCTCCAGCACGTCCGCGGCGCTATGTGCTGCATCGACATCACCATCATTTCGCATCTGATTGTCTTGGAACTTTTCATTGTCCACCGCCTCAGCGAGCTTGTTCCACATCTCCGCCGAGGTGGCCGGATACGGCGCAGGCGCCCACTCGAACTTGATAGCGTCCGCCGCCCGGAACGCCCGCCAGGTGTTATCAGCGATCACTGCGACCCCGTTCGTAATAGGAGCGACCTTTTTGACGCCTCGCATTTTTTCTGCGTCCGAAGCGTCGTAGCTGATCATTCCCCCGCCCATCCCAGGGTTCGTTCGGACTGTTGCATAGAGCATGTTCTCGAAGCGAAGATCGATGCCGTATGAATGGGTGCC
>CAZLBS010000651.1:0-2241 GCA_964557505.1 uncultured Nitrospiraceae bacterium
CCTCAGCTTCGGCGTGCAACCGCCCGAAAAAATTCGCGAAGGCGTCTCTAAGTTGGGACTTGCATTAAAGAAGGTGATATCGCGCTGACACACCACTTCGCTGAATGGGGCGAATAGGAACGAAGCGGCGGCTAGGGGAGTCGTCTCTTCACCGTGCCGCGCGCCGGCGGCGCCGCGCAAAGCCCTGGTTCTTCTCTTTGGTCTTCACGGTTTACAACAACCCATGCCATCGACCTGCGCTGGCGTTTGTCCCGCCGAGGCATGCGCGGTCAGGCTTCGATCATGCGGCAGCCTTCGTGTTCGAGGATGAAGTCTTTTCCGAATGCCTGGCTAGGGGTGTGATAGCCAGGGGCGAGGCCATGGCGCAAGAGATGCTCGACGCCGCCGATGCTGGTGAGCACGGTGAGCTTGTAGCCTTCCGGCGTTTCGCAGCGCTTCACGATGCGCTTGCCGCCGGCGTTGGTCGCCTCGCCCCAAACGGTCATCTTGTTCGTTTCGCGCTCTTCCTCGGTCGGGCCCTTCACGCTGCGCGTGATGTACCAGCGGGCGAGGTTTTGGAAGGCGCTCGTGCTGATGAGCCAGCCGAAGGACTTCACCATGCCGAGCATGCGCATCTGCTCCGGCGGCACGGGTACGTACACTTCGATGTTGCCGATGCCGGTGGTGTAGTGCGCTGTCGCCACATCGCCCCAGCCGATGGCCATGGCCTCGAGTGCTTCGCCCGGGCGAAACTCGATGGTGTCTGTGCGCGACCCCGTTTCGATGGCGACGAGGTTTCCATTTTCGCGCACATTCTGGCCATGGGGCATGCGCTTCACCATCGTCTTCGTGGTGCCGGGGCTGAGCTTCATGCCCGTGCCCGCGAAGCCGAGCCGCAGATGGGTTGCGTCAGGCAAGTGGTCGCAGAGCATGCGCGCCAGGCAATCCGTCGGGACCACGTCGAAGCCCATTCCTGGGATGACGCCGATGCCCGCGTCTTTCCATTCCTGGTCGCGCTGGCGGCATTCCTCGAACACGTCGATCTCACCGGTGATGTCGAAGTAATGCGCGCCGGCCTGCTTGCAGGCGTCCAGCATAGGGCGCGCTGTTTCGCTGAACGGACCCGCGCAATGCAACACCACCTGCATGCCGTCTAGCGCGCGGGGCAGGGCCGCGGCGTCTTCGAGTGCAAATGAGCGCGACGGCAAGCCAAGCGGCTCCGCCACTGCCCGCACCTTCTCGCCATTGCGGCCGGCTAGAATGGGCTCGAGCCCGCGCTCCTTGGCCAACGCCGCACACAGCCGCCCCGTATATCCATTCGCCCCATAAATCATCCATCGCTCGGCCATGGCCTGTTGTTCCCCTCTGACGTTGCTCGCCCCTTGCGCCGAAGTTGACCATAACAAAATAGCCAGCCACTCAGCCGAATAAGAAACGAGCGCGTACCGCTACCGTGTACGCGCCCGGTTTCAGTGCTTCATCGCTTCGATGCTAGAAAGCGTCGCCGATCGTGTTTAGGGGCGACACCGGATGCTCGCCAGGGTAGCGGGAGAATTCGACATGCCCGTCCATGTAGACGGCGTTGGCCCCGCCGGGGATGTGATTGAAATTGCGGTCGGGAACATCGGCGCTCACTTCATCCCACATGACCGGGATGGCCGACTGCCCATCAGCAGAAGCCGCGGCATTGTTGATGTCGGTGATGAGAAAGCGCTCGACGCCCTCGCGGATTCGGAAGAAGGTTTCGCTCGGGGGGCCGCCGCTGCCCGACGGTTCGAAATCGCCCAACTCCGGTCCGAACTCGGCTATCGCCGCTGCCCGCGCACCGGAAATAAGAATATCGAATGCCGAGTCGCTGAGGCCTAAGTCGCTGAATTTCATGTCGCCGTCGAAGTAGTCAGGCAGGAGGGTCTCCGTGCTGCGCCAAAGCCCGAGGGTGTCGCCGGCCGTCTTAATCACGTTGACGAACGTCGTCATGGTCGTCCATACGGGTGCAGAGTCACAAACCCAGCCATAGTAAACATAGCTGACATTGTCGTCGTTGATGAGGTTCGGCTCAATTGCGTCTCCGTTGCACCAGCCGCCCCCTGGACATTCCGTGAAGCGCGTGGGGTCCGACACGTCGCCGTCGGAGGGGCAGAATAGGATCGCCAAGTCGGTAAGATATTCGGGGTAGACCTGCTGGCCAAGAAAGATCGCGCGCAAGTCCTCATCCGGATCTTCGCCCAGTTCGTCCAGCATGGCCTGGTGCATTTTGGCGAC
>CAZLBS010000652.1:0-2240 GCA_964557505.1 uncultured Nitrospiraceae bacterium
AAGCCCGCCGCCAAGATATCCGGCGTGTGCACCGGCACTTCCCAGGTCTGGGCAGCCCGCGGCACCCGGAATTCACTGAGATTCTCCAGCGCGAGAAGCGCACGCTCCGTCGCCACGCGCCCGCCTGTCACCCGCGCGAAGCGCGCCAGGGCTATGGCGTTGCGCGCCGACGTACCCACTTCAGAGGCATCGTGCGGCCCAAGAAACTCCGCCGATTTTCCCGGAGCCAAATGCATATCGCGGCGGGCGTCATAGCGCCAAGAGCCATCCGCGTATTGCGACTGCAACAGGCTGGTTCCGTATTGCCCCGCCAACTGCATGATCGCCCCGGCGGGGTCGCCCCCGTAGTAAGGCAGGGCGAAAAATCCATCGTCCGAAGCCCCCGCCTCCTGCACTTCAGCCAAGCGCGCGCGGCAGCGCTCGGCGAAGGCGGCATTGCCCCCGTGCCGGGCCGCCAACTCGAGCCACAGTATGAACCGGCCCGGCCGGCTCGCATGGTCGAATTGCTGTCCCCCTTCCAAGTAATGCCGCCAATGCCGCGCTTCCGCGTCCCATAGCGGACCAAGCCAGGCACTCGCCGAGAAGCGCAATTCTTCCGTCAGACTCCCGCGGGCATATGACGCATCCGTGCTCAGCGACCCGCCAAAAAAATTGTCCAGCACGGTGGCGGCTCCGCCGTCGGCGCCGAGTTGCCAGCCCACGCGCAGCCGGCCGCTCGGAACAGAAAGGGCCTCGCGCGGCCCCGGCTCGTTCTCAGGAAAATGGAGGCCCGCCCCCGGCCAAAACAATCCCAATACGCTCGCGTCTTTGCCTTCAACCTGCGACGGCACGTCAAACAGGATCGATTGATACGAAGCGGGATCCTCTTGCGTAGCGTTCCACAGCGAAATGAGCAACCCCTTCCGCAGCAACGCGGCCATAGGCACGGTCACCTTGCGCACATCAGGAATGTAGCGCACATGGTCTGGCGTGACCACATCCCGCGTGCTCGACGATTCCTCATCGCCGGTCAGCCATTCCAACCCCGGCAGCAGGGCTTCGTCGCGATCGCGGCCAAAACTGTCCGCCCCCGCATACAGGATGGGCCCATCGAAACGTGCCAGACGGCGGCTCCCCGGCAGGGCCAAGTCATAGGAACCCACGACGCTTGGTCCCCTTGGGGGCATCGTAAAGCGCAGCCGCGCCTCCACGTGCCGCCCCTGCAAAGCAACCCGCCCCGTGATCTCGAGCACCGTGTCGGTCAGGAATTCGTGCGAGTGCCCGTAGACGGGGATGGGCCGCGCGCTGCCCCCCGGGTAAACCATCGACAACACAGGGACAATGCCCGCGCGCTCCCAATAACCATTGCGGTATGCATCCACGGCAACCGGGCCATATCCATGCGGACCTCGCACGAACACCAGGCGGAACTCGCGGTTTCCAAACCAGATGACGTCCTCGGTCTCTTCGTAGCCCGCCTCTCCCTGGGGTCTCCAAAGCCCCATAGGCGGCGCGGGTGCAGCATACAGGCGGTTTTCGCGGCGTATGAGTGCCGCATCCCCATGCTGCACCTCCAACTGCAGCACCCCGGCGGCCACCCCCTCGCTGACGAATGACCACGCCGCCTCGGCCGTGGCATTGCCTGCTATAGAGGGAATCGTGACCACCTCGCTGCCATCCGTCATCGTGAAGCCGGGCGGCGCAGGCAGGCGCACCTCGACCGGCCCCGAATCCTGACCGCCGTCATTGCGCACCTGCAGCAAGACCTCGATGGCTTCGCCAGGGGGATTAAGCACGCGCTCGCCGGCATGGAAGGATGCGACGCCGATGCGTGCCGGCACGACTTCCCGCGGCCCGGCGGCCAGCATGTCGATGGCCGCGGCATTGCCCGGGGCGCCGCCCGGCAAATCCAGCCGAAGCCGCGTGATCACCCCCGTCCATTCCGGATGCCCGCTCAGGTCCAGCACGCAGACGCCCCATGTGCCAGCGGGCGGCAAACTGAAATGCTCGCTCTTGCCCTCGCTGCTTTCGGGAGCGTCGGCGCGTTGCCAAAACAATTGGGCCGTGCCCGTCTCCTCCACACGGATGCGCAAGGCCACAAAGGGAGCGGAACCGGCCTCCACCTCGATGGCTGGGGAGAGCAGGAAAGGATCCTCGCCCGTACTGACGGCCCGCAACGCCCCGCCCTGCACCCCATCGCCACGTACATCATTCGCGGCCGCCCATGAAGCGGCCGAGCCGGAGGTCTCGAATTCAAATAC
>CAZLBS010000653.1:0-1777 GCA_964557505.1 uncultured Nitrospiraceae bacterium
GCATCTCGGTAGCCCTGCCGGGCGCGGCGCGCCATGACGTCCCCCGCCATG
The DNA here is from genome assembly GCA_964557505.1 of uncultured Nitrospiraceae bacterium. Lineage (GTDB taxonomy): Bacteria > Hydrogenedentota > Hydrogenedentia > Hydrogenedentales > CAZLBS01 > CAZLBS01. The sequence goes on from CAZLBS010000653.1 coordinate 52, forward strand.
AGCCGGAAGCGCTCGCTCTGCGGCGGCAACGACTCGGCCAAGACTTCGCGCAGCGGCATGATGAAGCGGTCCCACACCTCGCTGGGCGCCGAGATAAGCGCTTCGATGGCGTCGCGCTCGGCTTCGCGTTGCGCAAATTGCGCCAGGTAGTATGCTGCATAGCCAAAACTGTAATGCCATTCGCGTTCGCGCGAAAGCGTCGTTGGCCGCAGGCTGAAGGCCACCGCATCCGGCGCAAAGAAGCCTTCAATGCCGGCGCGGTGCACGCGCATGGCCAATTCCAGATCCGCAAGGCCATCGATTTTGGGCGCTTCATTGAGCCCCCCGGCATCGAGCACGCGCGTGCGCGCCAGGCATAAATTGAAAAAGCGCCAATACACCCATGGCCAGGTGCCGCTAATCCAGCGCCGTCCGTGCGGCAAGAGATACAGCCAGCGGGTGAAGGTGTCCTCATCGATGTGCGGATGCACGCGAATGGCGCCCAGGCCGGCGACATCGCCCCCGCGGACTTCCTGCGCATACACGTGGTTTTCGATGAGTTCGGGCCCGGCGAGCAACTCTTCATTAAGGAAGAGCAGCCAATGCCCCCGTGCCTGACGGATGGCTTCGTTGAGGCTCGCGGCGCGGGTCGATGCTTGATGGGGCACGAGCGCCACGCTCATGGGCGCGCCATCGATAAAGGTCTCGAGGCGCTCATGCAGCGGGTGGGCGGGAGCTGACACGACCAATACTTCGAAGCGCCCGGCCGGATGGGTCTGCTCTTCGAGTTGGGCCAGCGCATGATGCGCCATGCCCGAGCCTTCGGTGGCGTCAATAATGACGCTTACATCGACCCCGTACACCGTCGACACGCCCTCCACCGTCCTCGCGGCCCCTTTAGCATGCGGCATGCCCGGCGAAAGGTCAAGAAGAGCCGCGCTGAGCCAACCAATGCTCCAGCATCAGCAAGGCCCAAAAGTGATGGCCGAAGTTCTCTTCCCCTTTCTCGTGGGCCTCAGCGAGCGGGCGAATCGCGGCTTGCTCGCAGTAGTCCCGGAGGCGCGCGTTTGGACTCAACACGTGATCATGAAACACGCTGCGCAGTTCCGTTCGAAACCACCGGTGCACCGGGATGCTGAATCCCTGCTTCCGCGGCCGCAGGATGGGCCCGGGCAAGGTATTGCGCAGCGCGTGGCGCATGAGCCGCTTGCCTCGGCCATGCCGGACCTTCAACGCGAACGGCACGGTCGCGGCGAATTCCACCATGCGGTGATCGAGCAGCGGCACGCGCACCTCGAGGCTATTGGCCATGCTCATCCGGTCGACCTTGGTCAGGATGTCATCAGGCAAATACATCACGGCGTCTTGATACAGCATCCAGTTATCCGGCGATATGCCGCCCGCCGCGTCCGCATGCTCGCGCCACCGGTCGATGGCCGCGGCCTCTGCGGCTTGGCGGACTTCCGCGCGCAACACGCGCTGCACAAGGTCCGGCGTAAACGTTTGGTGCCGCCGCCGAAAACTGGCGTAGGGCTCCATAAACGCATCGCGGCTGAAGCGCCGCAGCTTTTCGACGGTTGGACGAGGCGGGGACAACATGAGCAGCGAATCGGCCATGCGGCGAAGCATTCGCGGCACATGCCGGTATTGGCGTACGTGACGATCCATATGCAGCCATGCGTAACCGGCGAAGAGTTCGTCGCCGCCGTCGCCCGAAAGCGCGGCCGTTACATGCTGACGCGCCAGT
>CAZLBS010000653.1:1787-2236 GCA_964557505.1 uncultured Nitrospiraceae bacterium
TCACCGGAGAGGACGACTTTGAGGTGCTCCCGGGCCAGTTTCGAGACGAGATAGACGGGCACGGCCGAAGAGTCCGCAAAGGGCTCGCCGAAAAACCGCGGCAAGCGTTCGGCAATGCTGACGGCGTCGGGCCGCATCAGCTGATGATGATGCTCGCTCCCCACATGGCGCGCCACCGCCGCGGCATACGGCGACTCATCCATCGCCGCATCGTCGAAGCCCATGGTGAACGTCTTAACGGGTGTGGCGGTGAGCCGGGCCATTGTGGAGACCACCGCGCTCGAATCGAGGCCTCCGCTGAGGAAGGCCCCAAGCGGCACATCGCTAACGAGGCGAATGCGCACGGCATCTTCAAGCAGCTCGAGAAAACGCTCCGATGCGCTCCCGAGGGTCCAGTCCAGTTGATGCTCATACGATATCCGCCACCATTGGCGCACGGATACCTGCCC
>CAZLBS010000654.1:0-2233 GCA_964557505.1 uncultured Nitrospiraceae bacterium
CCCGCCGAAACGAAACCGGTGGACATGGACTTCGTGACTGAATCGCTCACGGCAGTGGCCATGCTGCAGCAGCCCGAAGGCTCAGCTCCGGAAGCGGCGGCGCCCGCCGCTGAAGAAACGCCCGAGGCCGATGCCCCGGAGGCAATCGACGAACCCCTTGAAGAGCCCACTGAGGCTGAGGCCGAACCCGCTGAACCGGCCCAACCCGGGCAGCCCGAAGATTCCGGCAATGGCGTGCGCAAAGTGGGCCCGGCAAATCCTGGGGCGATCATGCAGCGCTTCTCCGGAATCGGCGAGATGGCGGAAGATGCGGCGCGCAATGCGGCTGGCGGGGGCGCACAACCGCGAATCGAAAACATGTCGCCCGCGACCAGCCCCACGGCCCCTGAAATGGTGACCCTTGAGGATGTGACGCCGCGCCAACAGATGGGGCAGCTTCCGCCGCGCCCGCTTTCGCGCCAACAAGCGCTCCAGCAGCCGGTCACCGCGAACTTCCGCGATATGGATACCGCGGATGTGCTTGCCATCTTGCAGCGCAAAGCAGGCGTGAATGTCGTGGGCGGCAACCTCGTAACCGGCAAGGTCACCCTCTTGCTGCAGGACGTGCCGCTCATTCAGGCGATGGAATTGGCGCTCGAACAGAACAACCTCGGCATTATCGAAGAGGGCAATGTCTTTCGCATTGTGCCGATCGAAGAAGCCCGGCTGGCCAATCAGGTCACCCGCACGATTGTTCTCGAGAATGCCAATGCCACCGAGGTATCGACCACCCTGCAGGCCGTCGCCATCAACAGTCCTGATTCTCAGTTCATCACCATCACGCCCAACGATGCCACCAACATACTGATTGTGTCGGGCCCGCCTGAGGCTGTGGGCAATATCTTGGACCTGGCGGTCGAATTGGATGTCGCCGAGCCCGCCTTGCCAACGGCCACGGTGGCCATCGCTCTCAACTACACCAAGCCCGAAGAAGCTAAGGTCATCGTCGACTCTATCCTGACCCCCGAAATCGGCAAGTCCGAGTTGGACGTCCGCGGGCGGCGCATCATCGTCACGGACGTGCCGGCCGTAATTGAGCAAGTGCGCGCGGTCTTGACTGACATTGATACGCCGGTCAAGCAGGTGGCCATCAATGCGATGGTCGTCGACATTGTGCTGACCGATTCCTCTCAGATCGGCACGGACTGGCTGTTCGACCTCGTGCGCGACGTGAACCCCCGCGGCGATTTGATTAGCGACTTGTCGCAGCTCAGCTTTGACAGTTCGCTCGGTACCGTCGGCGGTCCCAACCTGGATGCAGGCATTCTGAACGTCGGCATCATGACGAGCGACTTCAATCTGCAAGCCGCGATTGCCGCTGAGACGCAGACGGGCGACAGCGAGATTCTTGCAAATCCAAGCGTGGCCACGGTCGAAAACGAAACGGCGAATATCAGCATCGTGCAGGAATTCCCGTTCCAGCAGTTGGACCAAACGGGCCAGGGCCCGCCGGTGGCCAGCACGGCGTTCAAGCCGATCGGCATTACGCTGGATGTGACGCCGCGCGTGACGCATGAAGACGACGTGATCGTGCAGGTGTCGGCAAAACAAAGCAGCATCAGCGGGCTGACCGAAGACGGCATCCCGATTGAAGACAAGCGGGAAGCTACCACGACCTTGCGCGTCGCAAACCGGCAGACCATCTTTATCGCCGGCCTGCGCAACCTTGCCAATACAAAGAGCATAAGCAAGGTGCCGGTGCTCGGCGATGTGCCGGTCTTGAACTTCATGTTCCGCAATACCACGACGGACTTGACGAACACCGAGCTCATGATCTTCTTGACGTGCGAGGTGATGGGCGAAACCTTGCCCAACCTGACGCCGATGCAGGATTATCGCCACGACAAAATGGATACCATCCCGTTCAAGCCCGACGCGGAAGGGCAATTGTTCCACGATTACATCGTGCCGAACCCAGAACCGGATCCGATGTGGAAGTTCCGCCGGCCGCAAGACGACAACATCTACTTGCAACGGCAGGTTCAAAACCAGGCGGCAAGCGAGCGCAAGCAGAGTTAGCTTAGCTGTCCACAGGGAATGCGCATTGCCCGCGCCGCGAGTCTCCCCCGGCTCGCGGCGCTTTTATTTGTGCGCCCGGAACAAGGCGGTACATACGCACCGCTACACCTGTGTACATTCCACCCAGGCCTCAGGGCTTGAAGGGCAGTTTTCACGCCGGGATATGCGCTAAACC
>CAZLBS010000655.1:0-1366 GCA_964557505.1 uncultured Nitrospiraceae bacterium
CGAAGACGTAGGCCGTCTCCGTGTCGGGGTCAGCGGGCTTGCCGGCCACGGGCTCGCCTTCAATCGCATACTGCCACGTAATGTTCGGGTCTTCCGGGTCGTATGCCGGAAAAGTCACTTCCATTCCGGGATAGTAGATCGGCGCGATCAAGTAGGTCTCGGCCCGTTCGGGCAGGCGGGTGCCCAGGCCATAGCGGTCTTTCAATTCCGCCACCGTGATGCCGAGCGCCTCCGCGCGGTTTTCGAGGCTCGACGGCAGATCGTCAAGCGGCGTGTACACCTTGGCGGTGGCCTGGCCGTGCGCCGTGTTGATGACGAGGTCGAAGGTGCCAATCTCAGCCATGTCCGTCGGCGAAATCATCAGCCGGCCGTCGCGGATGTCGATGTTCAGCATGTAGTCGTAGTCGTGTCCGCTGGCCAGAAGCGTCCACGATTCGATGGCCGATGCCGGCACAGGCTGGCCATTGTGCATGATCCGGATCGACTCCATGGACTGGTAGTCCTCAAAGGAAACACTGTTGGGCATAATGTCCACAGCGAACGCTGCGCTGCCCAGCGCCACCACACAGGCGCTCGCCACGAGGCCCTTCAACCATTTGCGTCCTTTGTGCACGGGTGTAACGTTTCGGGGTGTCATTTTTTACCTCCTCCTCATTGCTTGAACCGTTTGCTCAGAGAGGCGCAACGGCCATGCCAATTCGCTCGGCCGTAAAACCCAATACTCGAAAAACAATAAAGGCGCGGCTTGCGGGAAATTGCCTATTAGGGAACACACAAGTCCATAAAAATTAGTTTATTCTTGCAATTACCACAGATGTGCTCTACACTGTCAAGGAGTGCTTGAGGGGTATCCGGACTTATCGGGACTGAGAATGAGGGGTATGTCCAGAGCTTCAGGGCATATCGATTCGGACGCGCATGCCGAGTTGGAAGCCCTGCGTCAACGCGTAGCCACGCTGCAGCGCGAGTGCGATGCCTTGCGCGCACGTGCCGCTACGCAGGGCGATGGCGAGATGCTTGCCGCCCCCTCGGAGCCAGTGCGCGCCTCCAACCTGCTGAACACGCTCGCGGCGAATTTGCCGGGCATGCTGTTTCTGATGCGCCGGGACACCGAGGGCACGTTCTCGATGCCGTACGTGAGCCAGGGGGCCGCGAGGCTGTTCGGCGTGGAACCCGAGGCGGTGATGCGCGATGCCGAGAAGGCTTTCGAGCGCATCCACCCGGATGACAGGACGTTCGTGGAGGCGGCCATCGCGGCATCGGCGCGCAATCTCACGCCCCACCACGTGGAGCACCGCCTGCTGGCGCCGGACGGGAGCGTTCAGTGGGTACGGGTGCGCAGCACGCCCGCGCGCGAGCCTGACGG
>CAZLBS010000655.1:1376-2232 GCA_964557505.1 uncultured Nitrospiraceae bacterium
CTCGATGTGACCCCGGAGAAGCGCCAGGCGAAGACCCTGCGGGGGATGGAGCGCCGCTATCGGACGGTGATCGACAACTACCCGGCGGGGATGATGTACCTCTTCGACCGGGACCTGCGGTGCACGTTCTGCGGGGGGCAGGGGCTGGCCGAGGCCGGGCTCGACGCGGACACGATTATCGGCAAGACGCTCGAGGAGGCATATCCCCCGGGCTTGGCCGCCATTATCGAGCCGCATCTGCGCGCCGCGCTGGGCGGCGAGCCCGGGCGGTACGAAGTATCCTTCCGCGGGCGCACGTACGAGAACTTCGCGGTGCCCATCCACGACGACGACGGCGCCATTTACGAAGGGCTTGTGTTGTCGCGCGACATCAGCGAGCGGCAGCGGGCGCTGGAGGCCCTGCAGACGCGCGAGCGCTATCTCGAGGCCCTCAGCGAGATCGGCACCTGCCTGCTGCGGGGACGCGCCAAGGTGTCATGGCAGGAAATCGTCGAGACACTCGGCCCCGCCGCGCAGGCGAGCCGCGCCTATGTCTTTCTCAATGAACGCCTGCCCAACGGCGAATGGAGCATGTCGCACGTGGCCGAGTGGTGCGCGGAGGGCATCGAACCGGAACTGAACAATCCCGACTTGCAGCAACTGCCCTACAGCCAGGGATTTCAGCGCTGGTATGACACGCTGCGGCGCGGCGAGGCCATCAACAATCGCGTGGCCGATTGCCCCGCGGGCGAGCAGGAAATCCTGGCGCCACAGGGCATTCTTTCGCTCATGACGCTGCCCCTGCGGACCGAAGGGCACTTCTTCGGGTTCATCGGCTTCGACAACTGTGCCGGCAGCCACCCCTGGCAGGAGGCCG
>CAZLBS010000656.1:0-2230 GCA_964557505.1 uncultured Nitrospiraceae bacterium
CTCAAGATCATGGACTTTGGTGTCGCTCGACTTCACCTCGATGCCGATACCCTTTCCGAAACGCGCCGAGAAGTCGCCAATCTTTTGAAGCCCGTTCCGGATGTTCAATCAGCGCTGCTCGAGCGAGGCCTTGACCCAGAGATGGCCATCATCATCTACAGCGAGGCCGATTCGCCCAAGCAGTTGTATCGTGCCACCCGGCTCTTTTGGATTCTCGAATACACCGGATACGAGAATGTGCGCCTTCTCGACGGCGGGCTCGATGCATGGCGCGGCGCGGGCCTAGAACTCGCAACAGGAGAGGGTGCAGCCCTCGCCCCCATCACCCGCGAAGTTACGCTTCAGCCCAAGCGAGAACGCATTGCCACTAAGCAAGATGTCCGCATGTTCCTGTCCTCGGGCGCCGGACCCGTGCTGGACCTCCGCGCTCCTGAATACTATGCCGGCGAAACCAAGAGCGATGCAGCCGAAAAAGCAGGACGGGTAGCCGGCGCTCTGTCGCTGCCCGCTTCGGTCTTAATCGACGAAGAGACCGGGCTCTTTCTGGAAGGCGAAGCCCTCGCCGCGCAACTCCGCGCCCACCGCATTGCACTGACCCGGCCGGTGGCGACCTATTGCAACACCGGCCGAAGCGCCTCCATGGGCTACTTCGCGGCGCGCCTCGCGGGCATCGAAAGCGTCAGTCTCTACGACGGCTCCATGGCGGAGTGGAGCCGCAGCAGCGAACTCCCCATGGAAAACGATGCAGAAGAAGACGGAGCGTAGTTCGATGGAGTATCGCCGCTTCGGCAAAACGGAACTGCGCATGCCCGTCATCAGTTGCGGCGGCATGCGCTATCAGCAATCGTGGAAGCGCCCCGATCCCATTAGCGAAGAAAGTCAGCGGCTTGTCGAATCATGCATTCGCCGGGCCTTTGACCTCGGCATCAATCACATCGAAACGGCGTATGGGTACGGCACCAGCGAAGAGCAGCTCGGCCATATCTTGCCCAAGCTGCCGCGCAACGAACTCATCGTGCAAACAAAGGTCGCGCCCTTCGACAGTGTAGACAAGTTCCAGGCAACCTTCGACGACTCCATGGCAAAGCTTCAATTGGAGCATGTCGACTTGTTCGCCTTCCATGGCATCAACAATCACGAACTGCTTGAGTTGACCAAGAGGTGCATGGACCGGGCGCTCCAATGGAAACGCGAAGGCCGCATTCGGCACATCGGCTTCTCAACTCACGCTCATGTCTCCACCATTGTCGATGCCATCGAGACGGATTGGTTCGACTACGTCAACCTGCACTGGTATTACATTTTTCAAGACAACTGGCCGGCCATCGAAGCGGCGCGCAAACGCGATATGGGCGTGTTTATCATTAGCCCAAATGACAAAGGCGGCAAGCTCTACAGTCCGCCGGAGAAGCTCCGCCAGCTTACGCATCCCCTCGAGCCCATGGTTTTCAATGGTTTGTTCTGCCTGATGCACGATGAGGTGCACACGCTCAGCTGCGGCGCCGCGCGGCCGGACGATTTCGACGTCCATATGGAAATGGCCGCCAAGTTGCCGCAAGCACGCGAACTCGTGCCGCCCATTCTCGAGCGGCTAGAAGCCGAAATGGGCCGCACGCTCGGCGAAGATTGGGCCCGCACATGGCAACAAGGATTGCCCGAGTGGAACGAAGCGCCCAGCGAGGTCAACCTCCCGGTCATCCTCCGCATGTGGAATCTCGCCAAGGCCTTCGACATGGTCGAATACGGCCGCATGCGCTACAACATGCTCGGCAACGCGAGCCACTGGTTTCCGGGACAAAAGGCGTCGAAGCTCCATGACGGCGCCTTGCGCGATGCGCTCAAGCGTTCGCCCCATGCGGACCGCATACCGGCGATCCTTCAGAAGCGCACGCCCTGTTTGAAGGGCCGCAAGGCAAGCGGCTGCAGGAACAATAGGTTATCGCCCCTTTGCCGCCGTTGCCAGGATCGACAGCCCGGCGGGCATAGGCACGGCCCGGCTGGCCTGCGCCTCGAGCCAAAGCACGGCGCCGCATAACGCAGCCCCCAGCCCCCGGGTTCCCGCGTGCAAATCCGACGTGTCTGCCGTGCGGCCCGGCCTCAGCTTGCGCACGACTATGGCGAGCGGCAAGAGCCCGCAATTCCAGTACTCGCTGCGGATGTCCTCGAAGCCCTGTGCCTGAAGCGAAGCATCAAGCGAACGCTTCCGGAAGCGCCGCACATTGGCAACGGC